>JBAXYP010000060.1:0-8539 GCA_041670725.1 Sphaerochaetaceae bacterium | reverse complement strand
TCAATCTTGTGGTTGAGGAAATCAACGACTTCAAGATCGGTGAACAACAGTTTCTCCTGAGTGATCCCAGCTTTGTCCCATGTCTTCGCCGGCGTGTTTTTGATCAGGTAGATCAGCATGTTGGAATAGTCCCGGAATTCGTTTACCGCAAGGGCATACATCTTCTCGAACTCCGCAGCCTTCTTCTTGCTCCGGTAAATGTCAGGAATGTAACTGGTCAGGTAGTACGGGAAGAAATGGATGAGTTGCGAATCCCAATCCGGTTTCGTTTCGACGATCCAGTCGATGAAGCACTTCTTCAGATCGGGATCCTCGATTCCCTTGAACAACATGACGAGTTTGTCCGCATCGGCGTTTTGCGTCAGAGAACCGAAACCCACTCCCTGGGGAATTTTGATGAAGGTAAACTTTTTACGGTTCAGAAGATCATCAAGCAACAGATAGGAACCCATTGTCTCCGCGTCTGCGACCGTCTGATCCTTTCTCGCTTCAAGAATCTTTGAGAAGTATTGGATCATCGCATAGAAAGACTCGCTATCCGCATTCCCTTTGTCACCGAGGAATTTTTTCAGGTCCTTCACTTTATCATAGAATTTTTCATGGGAATTGAAGATGGCGAGTTGCTTTTCCTCGTAGGTGACCGGAGTAGTCCTGAGGATGAACGAATCGTCGTCGGGGGATACGTCGTAATGGACGTCGTTCATAAGGATTTCCTTGGCGGCGCGCGACCATGTCGTCCACTGGCTGTCGGTCAAGATGTCAGGGTAAAGTTCCTTCTTCATCTGCTTCATCGAACAACTGCCGTCATTACTGACGAACAAGATGTTGAGCGCCCAAGAAACGTCGCTGAGAATCTTTTGGGCGAGCTTCTCGTGGTTGACGCATCCCTTCAGCACAAGAATATGGCTTTTTGGAAGCGCACGAAGGCTTCTGAAGGCCATGGCGGGGCTCATCAGCGTTCCGTCCTTGCCGATTTGGTGGACAAAATCGACGACGACTCCATGATCGTCGATACTGCGAATCCGACCAAGACGTTTCGTCGATTCCTGATAGACGAACGTTCCTTTGTCAAAAGAAATGTTTTTTTCGAAATCCTCGATTGCATGGAGAACGTCGCGGGTATAATTCGCCAACAGCGAACTTTCCTCGAGGCATGTGTTCAGCCTGCTGTGGTCCTTGTATTTCGATTTGTAACTTTCCACGAGATTCTGTTTGGCGAGCAGATCCTCCTTGTCCAGATTTAGGACTTTCTTTTCGCAAAGGATCCGTTTTTCGACGTCGTTCTTCGAATGTGATTCTATGTCTCTCAAAACGGCAATGCCGATGGCGGGGCTTTGCAGGGAAACCTTGTCCGCGGCTCCGACGAGATATTCGAAATCACCCGGGCACAGCGGTAGGATCGCATCGAACAGCGCCCGCAACGAGGTGATGTCGTGACGGTTCAGCGTACGTTCAAATGCAATCTTGTAGAATTCGAGAGCCTTCGCATTGTCACCTTTCGACTTCGCCCGTTCCGCAAGCTGTTTGACAATATCGATCTCATCGTGATCCGCTTTGATCAGTTTCTCGTATACTTCAAACATCTTTTCTTCGTTTCCTTGCTGCTCATAGCTGCTTGCAAGGAGCCGAAGCGCATGCCGGTTCTGGCTGACCGACAGGATTTTCTGACAGAGAAACTCGACGATGTTCCACTTCTTGATATCCACGAACATCTCGATCAGATTGAGGAGGTTGATGTTGTCTTCCTGGCTGTGTCGGACAAGCGCAATGGAACCGGAGACATACAGGGCGACGACGCTTTTCGGATTCTCTCCGAGAAACTTATCGCAGAACGACTTCACTTCGTTTTGAGTGTCATCATCGAGTCCCGTCACCATCTCATCCAACTGCTGAAAGGAACCGAGGGTAAAGGTCCCGATTTGCGCGCGTGTCCATTGCTCTTCCTGAAGAGCCTTCTCAATATCTTTTGCTTGCATTCCAAGCCTCCTGAAATACGAGGTTTTTCCTCGCCATAAAACAAACCGGGCTGACTTGCAAGCCAGCTCGGAATGCTTATCTGTACTTGCCCCTATAATACCATGCTTTCCCACAAGAAGCAAGTTGCAAAAGCACCGGAGTGCTGGTATAACAGGAATATGGAGCATAGCAAACTCATTCTTGCGCCGAGCGTCCTTTCCGCCGATTTCTCACGAATGGCGGAGGAACTGGAGACAATCAACCACAGCGCGTCGAAGTGGATTCATTTCGACGTGATGGACGGACGGTTTGTCCCGAACATCACATTCGGCCCAAAGTTCATCCAGGATCTCAAGCCATGTTCTTCCCTGGTGTTCGACACTCATCTGATGATCGACGAGCCGGAAAATTACGTCGAACTTTTCGCTCGAAGCGGCTGTGACTACATCACCGTCCACGCGGAGGCGACGGTACATCTTCATCGTGTACTCCAGTTGATTCACAGTTGCGGATGCAAGGCCGGTGTGGCCATCGTTCCGTCCACGCCGGTATGCATGATCGAACCGGTGCTCGAATCCTGCGATCTCGTGTTGGTCATGACGGTCAATCCCGGATTCGGAGGCCAACAGATCATTCCGAGTACATTGCACAAAGTAACTGATCTTGCCCAGATACGGGATGACGAAGGGTACGGATATCTTGTCAGTGTGGATGGGGGGATCAACACCAAGACTATCGCCGATGTGGCGCTTGCCGGAGCCGATGTCGCCGTTTGTGGTTCCGCATTCTTTGGAAGTGACGACCGCGCCGGTTTTGCGGAGGAAATGATCAGGATCGCGGATGAGGCGTTCGAACAATGAAATGCGTCATCCAGCGCGTGGAAAACGCATCTGTGAGCGTGGAGGGAAAGATCGTCGGTTCCATTGAGAAGGGCATCCTCGTCTATTTCGGCGTGCAAAAGGGCGATACGGAAAACCAAATGCGATGGTTGTGTGATAAAATGGCGCGCCTCAGGCTGTTTCGCGACGACGAAGGAAAGATGAATCTCAGTCTCGGCGACGTTAACGGACAAATCCTTTTGATAAGTCAATTCACCCTCTGCGCAAACCTGCATAAGGGAAACCGACCGAGTTACGATGACGCGGAAGACCCAGATAAAGCTAACCAAATGTATAGTAAAGCTCTTTCCTATCTGGCTGGTTTGGGGTATACTGTAGCGCACGGACAGTTCGGAGCGCATATGATGGTCACCTATACCAATGATGGGCCCGTGACATTCGTCTTGGAGCGATAGACCCAAACCGGGTGTTTTGCCGGTATACGTGTCGAAGGAGTCAGAATATGGCAAAAGCTATACCCCAAGGGGTGAAGCAACTGGTTGAAAACAAAGATAAGCTTGAGGCGCTGGAAGCGGCGAAAAGCCAGATTGAGAAACAATTTGGAAAAGGCTCGTTGATGAAACTTGGAGATGACCAAAAGGCGATGGATATCGCGTGCATTCCCTCGGGATCGCTTCTCCTTGACGAAGCGCTGGGCATCGGGGGCTATCCTCGCGGACGCGTGGTGGAGATTTACGGCCCTGAATCAAGCGGCAAAACAACGCTCGCACTTCAGGCGATCGCAGAAAGCCAAAAACTCGGGGGTATCGCCGCTTTTATCGACGCTGAACACGCCCTCGACCCAAGTTACGCGAAAAAACTCGGCGTGAACATCGACGAATTGTGGATAAGCCAACCTGACAGTGGGGAACAGGCGCTTGAAATCTGTGAGTCGTTGGTAAGAAGCGGCGCCGTCGACATCATCGTGGTTGATTCCGTCGCCGCGCTTACCCCGCAGGCGGAAATCGACGGTGATATGGGCGATTCGCACATGGGTCTTCAGGCCCGTCTGATGAGTCAGGCGCTCCGCAAACTCACCGGACTGCTTGCGAAAAGCAACACGCTAATCATCTTCATCAACCAAATACGCATGAAGATCGGCGTCATGTTCGGCAACCCAGAGACGACAACGGGTGGCAATGCGTTGAAGTTCTATGCGTCGGTACGTCTGGACGTCAGGAAGATCGAGTCAATTTCCAAGAGTGAGGATGAGATCGTCGGCAACAGGATCCGGGTCAAAGTCGTCAAAAACAAAGTCGCGCCTCCGTTCAAGAAAGTCGAACTTGACCTGATGTTCGACGAAGGCATCAGTTATGTGGGGTCCGTACTGGATGCCGCGCTGAAATACGGAATGATTGAGAAGAGCGGTTCCTGGTACAGTCTGAACGGTGAGAAGATCGGGCAGGGGAGAGACAAAACCCTTGAGTATCTCAGATCCAATCAGGAATTGACGAAGCAACTATCCGACAAACTCAGAGCGGAGATGTTCCCCCCGAAAGGGCAAATCCCCGAGAAGTCGGTACCCCCGCAACCGGTTACGGCCGACACGCAAAAGTGAGGGCGGTCCCTTGAAGGGACCATCTTCCTTGCAGACTTGGTGCGCTTCTTGGTATACTTCATGTAATGGCCGAAGCCGATGTTCAATTCACCACTGATGATGGAAAAAACTTCCATTCCCCGTCGTTGCGATTCGATGGGCCGTTGGAATTACTTCTGTACATGATCCAACAATCTGAAATGAACATATATGACATCCCCATTGCGCAGATCACCGACCAGTTCATCGACTATCTTTCCCATCATCAGGACATGGATCTCGGTACGATGACGAGTTTCTACAAAATGGCGGCGGAATTGCTCTCCATCAAGAGCAGGATGTTGCTTCCCGTTGATGTCGAATTCGACGAACAATACGAAGATCCCCGGCAGGAACTCGTCGACCAATTGATCGAATACCAGAAATTCAAAAAATATACACAACTTCTTGAAGGCGGGGGATCGGGCGGGGATATCGCGATCGCACGGAAGGAAAGCACTTTCTTGCTTCCGTTCTCCGACAAGGATCTGTTCAGGGATGTAACGCTGCAGAATCTCCTGGAAACGTTCACCAGACTGATGCATTCGATCTCCCCTAACAAAGTGTTCAATGTCTATGAGAGCGTGACGGTGGGGGAGAAGATCGCGCTGATGGACGAACTGTTCGAAACGAGAGATCAATTGACGCTGGAAGACGTCATCGTCCACATGGACAGCAAACTCGATATCATTTGTTCGTTCATGGCAATTTTGGAAAGTTGCAAACTATTGAAAATCGTCATTCACCAAGAAAAACCGTATGGGACGATTCTCATCATTCAACGTCCACAGGATTTTGATGCCTCGAAAGCCGACGAGATTGACGACCAGTACGACGAAATGCTTGAGCACGGCTTCCAAGAGGAAGACAATTTCTCCACGGTCGATGAATCCGAACAAGTACAGGGGCCGCTGCACGATGACAAGGGAATTCGGAGGGAACACAGCGGCGAGCTTGCCTATGACGAGGAGAGCGAGGAAGAGATCATTCCCCTTGATGACGACAAGGATGGTGCATGATGGCGAAGGAAAAGTCACAGAAGTTATCGGGACCTGTTCTCAGCCAGAACGCACGTTTGGTGGAAGTGATCCTTTTCTTGGAAAACGAACCTGTCGACAAGGAAAGGCTTGAACGGATGACGGGGTTGCCGGCGGCGGAATTGAAAGACGCGGTGAACGAACTTGCCGACCATTACAACCTTTTTTTTCATGGACTTACCGTCAACGAAAATCCGGGAGGATATCTGCTTTCCCCTTCCAGCGATTTGTTCGGCAAATTAAAATCGAGCTATGGGAAGAAGGTGGAACGCAGGCTTTCCAAAGCCGCAATGGAGACGCTCTCCATCGTTGCGTACAGCCAACCGGTTACCAGGAGGGAGATCGACAACATCAGGGGAGTGGCAAGCGACACTATTGTCAAGCTACTCCGCGAACGGGAATATATAAAGGTCATCGGGCGAAAGGATGTGATCGGGCATCCGTGTCTGTACGGAACGACCAGAAAATTCCTGTATGAATTCCACATCTCATCGATCAGCGAACTGCCCAGGTTGTCCGAGATTGATGCGGAACGTTTCGGCGAGAATCGTGAAGGGCAGAAAGAGGAAGAAAAAAAAGATGAAGATTGAATATCCAATTAGACTTCAGGCGTACCTTGCGAAAAGCGGGTTCGGGTCCCGCAGAAGTTGCGAGGGACTGATCACCGACGGACGGGTGCGGGTCAATACCGTCGTAGTCACCGAACTGGGGACGAAAGTAGGAAAAGACGATGCCGTAACGCTTGACGGGGAACCTGTGGAACCCGTCGAGATGACGTATTACTTCGCGTTGAACAAACCGAAAGGGTACGTATGCACCAACTACGACCCGAACGAACGACTCTATGCCCGTGATCTGATCGATATCCCCGACCGGAGCCTGTTGTTCTATATCGGTCGTCTTGACAAGGATTCCATGGGACTCGTGCTGTTCACTAACGACGGACAGGCCGCAAACAAGATCATGCACCCTTCCCATGGCATCGAAAAGGAATATCTCGTCCAGACGGACATGGAACTGCGCAGAAGCGACATGGAGGAAGCCAGACGAGGCGTATACGTCGATCAGGACAGGCCGTACAAGATCAAATCGTTCGAAATGATCAACAAGCATGTAGCGAGGATCATCCTCACCGAAGGGAGGAACCGGGAGATTAGGAAGATTTTTTCCTATTTCGGCTATGAAGTGAAACAACTGCAACGCACGCGCGTCGGAACGATCGAACTCGGGGAATTGAAACTTGGGGCATACCGACGCCTGGAACCGAAGGAGATCGAGACGCTGATCGCCGAAGGGGACAAGTCATGATCGTCGCGATTGACGGCCCCGCAGGAGTGGGCAAAAGCACTATCGCCCGTATGATCGCCGACAAATGCGGGTTCTCCTATTTGAACAGCGGATCGTTTTACCGCGCCTACACCTACAACCAGCAGAGCAGAGGCGCGGATGTGCAAGATTTCCCTTCCGTGCTGGAAAACGCAAAAAAAATACGTCTCTCAATCAAAAACGGAGAGATTTGCATCGATGGCAAGAGCGTCGAGGACAAACTCCACACGCCGGCTGTGGACGCTTCCGTCGCGCAGGTAAGCACCTATGCGCCGCTTCGCGCCTACGTGAACGAACAGCTTAGGGAGATTACGAAAGGGATGGACGTCATCGCCGAAGGACGTGACATCACTACCGTGGTGTTTCCCAACGCCGACGTGAAGTGTTATTTCGACGCCACCCCCGAAGTGAGGGCAAAAAGAAGGCTTGCGCAACATCCCGAAAACGGAAGTTACGAACATGTCCTCGACATCATCAAAATGAGGGATGAGATCGACAAAAACAAGGCTGTCGGCGCATTGAAAATCGCACCAGATGCTTTGTATGTCGACACATCGTACTTGACTATGGATGAGGTTTGTGAGAGAGTGTTATCTGCTATTTTTTCGTGTAAAAACGGTAATAAATAGGAAATTTAGGATCAGGAGAAATCAAGTGGACGAAGTGAAAGAAATGGATGAAAAGAAAACCAAACTGCAACAGATGCAGGATGATTATCTTAAATCTCTTGATGAAATCGAAGACGGTCAGCTCGTGACCGGTACTGTTGTCCAGGTAAACGACGAGACAGTGTTTTTGGACGTCGGCTATAAGAGCGAGGGTAGAATTCCCCGCTCGGAATTCACAGAGATTCCGAATGTCGGTGACAAAGTGGAAGTCGTCATCGTACAGAAAGAAGGGAAGGGCGGACAAATCGTCGTTTCCAAGAAGAGAGCCGACTACCAGAAGCGCACGGAAGAGTTAAAGGCCGCCAGTGAAAACCACACTCCGGTGATGGGGAAATTCGACAAGGTGATCAAGGGCGGATATGAAGTCGATCTCGGCGGCGATTACCGTGGGTTCTGCCCACTTTCCAAGGCTGACGTCGTCAGGGTCGAAGATCCTGAAACAATGATCGGCGTGTCCGATTATTTCATGATCGATAAATTCCACAGCGGAGCGAGACTGAAGAGCGTCGTTAACCGTCGTGAATATCTCGACCAGAAAATAAAGGAAAACAAAGAGAAGTTCTTCGCGAACGTGAAGATTGGCGATGTCGTCGAAGGTGTGGTGAAATCCTTCACCAGTTTTGGCGCGTTCATCGATCTCGGCGGTTTCGACGGATTGCTTCACATCAACGATATGAGTTGGGGTCACGTGACGAGACCGAAGGAT
The DNA here is from genome assembly GCA_041670725.1 of Sphaerochaetaceae bacterium. GTDB lineage: Bacteria > Spirochaetota > Spirochaetia > Sphaerochaetales > Sphaerochaetaceae > RUG023. The sequence goes on along the minus strand of JBAXYP010000060.1, from coordinate 392 downwards.
TTCGTCAAGAAGGGTCAGGTCGTACGGCTTCGGTTGATCAACATTGACCCAGAGACGCAGAAGATCAACCTTTCGCTGAAGCACATGAGTGAGGATCCTTGGACGACATTCGAACAGCATTATCATGTAGGCGACGTAATCAAGCAGAAAGTCACGAAGATCACCAATTTCGGTGCATTCATCGAATTGGAACCGGGAATCGAAGGACTTGCCCACATCTCCGAAATGTCGTGGACGAAACGGATCAACAACCCGAGCGAGATTCTGAAAGTCGGCGATGTCGTCGAGGCGAAGATCTTGGGATACGACCTTGACAAAAAGCGTGTATCCCTGGGCTTGAAGCAACTTCAGGAGAACCCGTGGGACACCATTGCCGAACGATATCCCATCGG
>JBAXYP010000059.1:0-8541 GCA_041670725.1 Sphaerochaetaceae bacterium | reverse complement strand
GATCAACATCATCGACACACCGGGACATGTTGACTTCACCGCAGAGGTGGAGCGGTCGCTGCGCGTCCTCGACGGCGGCATTGTCGTTTTTTCGGCTGTCGGCGGTGTAGAACCGCAGACGGAAACCGTTTGGCGCCAGGCCGACACCTACCGCGTCCCTCGTATCGGATTCGTCAACAAAATGGATCGGATGGGTGCCGATTTCTTCGCGGTTCTCGATCAAATACGGGAAAAATTCGGCGCTAATCCGGTACCGGTGAACATTCCCGTAGGGGCGGAATCCGGTTTCGACGGCGTCATTGATCTGATCGACATGACCTACCTGACTTTCGACGATTCCGACTACGGCAAAACGGTGACGACGAATCCGATCCCCACAGGTATGATGGAATTCGCGTCCACATGGCGGGAAAAATTGATCGACGCGGTCTCGTCGTTCAACGACGAGATTATGGAGTTGTTCTTCGATGGCAAGGAAATTCCTGCAAAGTTGATCAAGACGACGCTGAAACAAGCTACGATCGAGCGCAAAATACTTCCGATGTTCGCAGGTTCCTCGCTTCGGGACATGGGCGTCCAGCCGCTCATCGACGGTATCGTCGACTATCTTCCCTCTCCCGGCGAAGTACCTGCCATCACCGGCATCAACGTGAAAACGGGCAAGGAGGTGCAGGTTTCCCACGACCCGTCCAAACCTCCCCTCGCCTTGGTGTTCAAGATACAAGTCGATCCACAGGCCGGTCCGATGGACTTCGTGCGGGTATACACCGGTACGCTGAAGAAAGGCCAGGTGATCATGAACGTTTCCAAAAAGAAACGTGAACGAATCGGCAGAATCCTACGGATGCACGCCGACAGGTCGGAAGACATGAACGAACTTGACGCGGGGGACATCGGCGTGATCATCGGTTTCAAAGATGCGCAAACGGGAGACACGCTCGGCAGCGAAGGACAGCAGATCCTGCTGGAAAAGATGCACTTCCCCAACCCGGTCATAAGCGTGGCAATCGAGGCCGCCACTGCGGACGACCAAGCGAAGTTGAAAAACGCGCTGGCGACCCTCGCCCAGGAAGATCCGACCTTCACTTACAAGGAGGACGAGCAGACGGGGCAATTGCTTATCAGCGGCATGGGAGAATTGCATTTGGACGTCATCGTCACCCGGCTGACCAAGGAAATGAAGATCAACGCGCGAATCGGGCATCCGCAGGTATCCTATCGCGAATCCGTTTCCAAAGAAACCTCGGGAGAAGAAACATTCCAGAAAGTGATCGCAGGCAAAGAAAATTACGCAGCGGTCACCATGACGGTCAAGCCCGCCCAACAGGGATCTGGGACGAAGTATGTTTGCTCGACGAAGGTGCACGGCGGCATGCCGGAAGAACTGTACGAGGCAATCCGGCGAGGGGTGGAGAACGCCATGAAAGGCGGCATCCGTTATGGTTACGCCTGTACCGACATCGAGGCGAACGTAACGGCCATCGGTTACAACGAACTGACCTCTACGGTCGTCGCCATGGAGTCTGCGGCGGCGATGTGTTTCGACAAAGTGGCCACACAGGCCGTTCCCGTTTTGATGGAACCGGTGATGAAGGTCGTCTGCGTCGTCCCGACCCAGTACGTCGGAGAAGTGATATCCTCTCTGACCAGCAGAGGAGGGATCGTCTCCAGCATGGAAAGCCACGCAACCGGCGATGTGATCAATGCGGAAGCGCCGCTTTCCCAGATGTTCGGCTACACGACGATCCTTCGTTCCGCCACGCAAGGCCGCGGCAGTTTCACGATGGAGTTCAGCCACTACCAGCAGACTGCCGGCAAGTGACCACATTCCCTCAAGAAGGAAATCGCCTTTCCTCCGCGGAAAGAAGCGCCGTGTCGCGATACCGACATGCAAGTGAAACGCCCATACGTCGCATGGCATGCCGGGCACGCGGAAAGATATGAGGACAAACGCGCATCGTCCATCCGCATCTCGGACGGGCGGTTCTCCTTGCGCCGAACGATTCGCACCTCTTGCCCGGGGCATCTTCTCCCACCGCTTCTTCCCTACGGGTTCCTTGTAAAGTAAAATGTCCACATCATTGATTCTTGGTTTTCTTTATCAGCAAGCCTCCAACAGTTTGATATGAATGCCTGGGCGTAAAGACATCAAAGCCGTGGAGAAAGTCCGCAGAACCACTGCTCAGTTTGCTAAAATGGAAACCAATCGGAATCAGGAACATAACCGCTGACAGGAAAAGCAAAACACCGTACAGGCTTCCCTCATACGGCATCGCTCTATTTGCCGAACAAATCGCTGTGAGTTCCGGTACGCGCCAGTGTCAGCACAAGGATATCATCCTCCACACAATATACAAGCAACCAGTCGCTTTGGATATGACATTCCCGATATCCTATCCATTTACCGGAGAGCGCGTGGTCACGGTTCGTTTCCGGAAGCGACTCGCCTTTGGCAAGCAGGCGAATGACATTGTCCAGCAGATCGATGCTTTGCCCGCGCTTCATCGCCAGTTTGTAATCCTTCTTAAATTGGGAGGTCCAAACAACATCCAATTTCATTTTTTAAGTTCCCTCAACGCTTCCTCTACATCGCTGTAGCGTTTTGCGTTGGGATCCCGGGCAATGCGTTCAGCTTCCTGCATGGCGGCGATGGTAACAGCGTTCGGCGTGTTGAGCGTCACATCAAACGGAAAACCACCTGAGCGAAGTGACTGCCTCAAGAACACGTTAATAGCCGTCGTAAGATTCATGCCAAGCTCTCCATAAAGCGCCTCGCACTGCTTTTTGATATCGCTGTCCATACGGACGCTGAAATTTGTTGTATTAGCCATGGTAATCAACTCCTTTGCAATTCATTACATGTATAATATATGCCATTTGCATTGCATTATCAACTCTTTAGCCAAAAATATTTATTTTCAAAGGATGTGAGAATATGACCACTGGAAAAAGCCCCCGAAACGATACCGAAGTTCGACAATCCATATCCCATCTATCCCATCCCGGCTTCCGTACGCCTACCCCAGTCTGGGGCCTTACAAGAGCAGAATTCCCCGGAAATGACACCGAGAAGTCTTTCAGTATATAGAAATGTTCTACAATAGAAAGAGAATCCATTCTTCGTTGAGCTATCTGTCTCCAATGGAATTCTTGGAGGTCACAAAATGTTCTAAACCTGATCTCTGGTTTTTCTTGACCTGTCCATTAATTTGGTTCAGTCCATCGGGCTCAATGTAGTCTAAATCGTAAGTCAACACCATGTTTTATTTGATTTGTTGTTGGACCAAGAATAATACGGTTCCCATGGGACTTTTCTTTTCTTCTTTTTCCCTCCTCGTCTTTACTGGACATTTTTATCACTGCTCGCGCCCTTCTTCGCTGCGGACGATTTACTTTGACAGATACACGATCGGGTCGTAGGATGAATCTATTGGGCGGAAGCTCGAAAAAGGAGGAGACATGAGCGTTGTGAGTTCGGATTTGCGGAATGTGGCGATCGTTGGACACAACGGCACCGGTAAAACCACGTTGGTTGAACAGATGCTGTTCCAGGCGGGTGCCATTCAAAGTTGCGGAACGATTGAAAATGGCAAAACGGTGAGCGATTTCACCGATGAGGAGATTGCAAAGAAGATTTCCGTCCATACGGCACTCTGCTCCTTCGCTTGGAACGGCAAGACGCTGAACATTTTGGACACGCCGGGTACCGCAGGATTTATCGGTGAGGCCATTTGCGGCTTCCGTTCCTGCGAAACGGCGTTGATGCTTGTCGATTCAGTCGACGGCATCCAGATCGAGACGCTGAAACTGTGGCGCCATCTTGACAACAGAAACAAACCACGAGCCGTGTTCATCAACAAGATGGACAAGGAACGTGCCGATTATAAAGGGATCATCGAGCAACTGAAAGAGCGTTTCAAGACGACGTTCGTCCCGGTGACCATTCCTGTGGGAAGCGGAAACGATTTCCGCGGTGTCATCAATCTGATTGAAGACAAGGCATATTTTCCTAACGCCGAAGGCAAACTCGTGCAGTCTGACGTCCCTGCGGAATACCAGGACCTGTTCGACGAATACCATGCCCAATTGGTGGAAAATGCGGCCGAAGGCGCGGACGACCTGATTGAGAAATTCTTTGACAAGGGTACCTTGGAAGCGGACGACATCCGCAGGGGACTGAGGGAAGGTTTTGCCAACAACCGAGTCATTCCGGTATTCTGCGGAGAAGCAAAACTGGGGCTCGGAGTCGATTCGCTGATGAATTTCATCAAGAACAATTTTCCGAGTCCGCTCGACAAGAAAGAATGGATTCTGGACGAGAAAGAACAGCATCGCGATCTTGCCATTACCGACAAAGGGCCCTTCAGCGGATACTGTTTCAAGACGACGCTCGACCAGTTCAACGGAAGGCTCTCGTTCATAAAAGTCGTCACGGGAACGCTCACGGGGAATACGGAAATGGTCGTCAGACCGGGCGGCAAGAAAGAACGACCGACGAAAGTGTATCGGATGATGGGACGAAAACTTGTTGAGACGGACGCGCTTCCCGCGGGGGACATCGGCATCGTCGCGAAGGCGGACGCCATCATGACGAACTGCACGTTGCTCGAAGACGCCTCCGCAACATTTACTTTCCAACCGTTGCAACTCCCATCCCCCGTCTACAAACTCGCCATCAGCACCGAAGACAAAAAAAGCGAAGTGAAGATGAACGAAGCGTTGTACCGCGTCGCGGAGGAAGACTTGACCTTTAAAACGGGATTCGACGAGGAAACGAAGGAGAGTTACGTCGCAGGACTCGGCGAACTCCATCTTTCCATGATTCTCGACAAGATTCAGGAAAAGCAGAAAATCGCCATTCACACCAAACTTCCACGGGTCGCCTACCGAGAAACCATCACCAAGCAGAGTGGACTTGCCGAATACACCCACAAGAAGCAGACGGGCGGACACGGCCAGTACGCCAAAGTCGTCCTGGAGATCGAACCGTCGGAACGGGGCGCCCAGTACGTTTTCACCAACGCCATCAAGGGAGGATCGATCAGCAAGGGGTACATCCCTGGCATCGAGAAAGGACTTCATGAGCAAATGTCGGAAGGATTTCTCGCCGGCTATCCGATGGTCGACATCGCCGTTACGCTGATCGACGGCAAGGAACACCCCGTCGACTCCAGCGACATGGCATTCAAACTTGCAGGAAAAGGCGCAATGAAAACCGCATTGGCAAAAGCGGGATGCGTACTGCTCGAACCAATCATGAGTATCCAGATCTACGTAGAGAACGAATACCTCGGAGCGATTCTCTCGGATCTCTCCTCCAAGCGGGGACGCGTCCTCGGGCAGGAGGAATCGGGTCCACTGCAGGTGGTGAAAGCTCTGGTACCGCAATCCGAGGTGCTCAACTACGTCATCGATCTGAAGAGCATGACCAGTGGCACCGGTTCGTTCGATATGGAATTCGACCACTACGATAGACTGACCGGCAAACTTGCAGACGACGTCATCGCAGAGGGAAGAAAACACATGAGGTCGGACGAAGAGGAATAAGGCAACGTTTCCCTCAAGCACGGATGCCGTTCGTACACAGACATCCGTGCTTGACCGTCAGCGAAGCCGATGGGGACTGTGATCGTTCTTATGGAACATATCGGTGATGAACGAAGCGGGTTGTGTATCGCTTATTCGTCGGATTTCGTCAACGGCACATTCTCGATGCGCAAGGTTCAGCGGCAAGTAACGCTCGCTGATGACTATCGCTTCTTATGTATACGACGGCAAGGATTCGAATGAGGGGGAAAAGCCATCCCTTTCAGGCTCTTCGGATATCCTTAAGCCGTTCAAAAGGGGCGCGTATCTGTAAAGCGAAGGTCCGACAACCGACCTTACCGCTTCTCCACCCAGATTTCCCTGATCGGCCGCTGCGCCGCCAATCCTTTTTCCTCGAAGTGTGTTTTCGGCCTCCACGCCCTGCTCTTTGCGTATCCCCCGTACGGATTTACCAGATTCGGCGTACCGCCGAAAACCTCAAGCATCTGTTCGGCGTACGCTTCCCAGTCGGTGACGCAGTAAATGTAACCACCCGGGACGAGTTTCTTGCACAGCAACTCGGCGAACGGCGGCTGGATCAAACGGCGTTTTTGCTGCCGATGCTTCTGCCATGGATCGGGGAAAAAGATATGGAATCCGGACACCGACGAGTCGGCGACCATCGTACGGAGGACCGTCACCGCATCAAAACGCATCAGTCGTATATTGGAAAGCCTCTCGTCGCCGATATTTCTCATCAGACGGGCGAAACCGGTGAGAAACACTTCCAGCCCCAAGTAATTGTACGACGGCCGTTCCTTGGCGATGCGGAGCGTGGCATCCCCCATACCGAAACCGATTTCCACGCACAGAGGTTGCCTTGTGGGAAACCATGCGGAAAAATCAGTCACGCCGTCACGGTACGGAATACCATAGGTCGGGAAATACGCCTTCAGCGCTTGCAAGTCGGAGGCGTGCAGGTACCCGCTCCGCAGTACGTAGCTCTTCACTTCTCGTCTCTGATCCTCCCTGGGAACTTCGACACGCTTCAGTTCCGGGATGTCCTGATACACGTCCTGTTGCGTACGTTGCATCCGATTACCTCAACCTTTCCAGTTTTTCCAACAAAAAAAGCGCTTTGTCCTTCAAGGAAACCTTATCCGTCTTCATATACAGGAAATTTCCCCTCCTCTGATCGTACCATACGGCTTTGCCGCTCTGCTTGATCAACGCGATCACTTTTTCGGGATTGACGTCCGCCACGCGACCGAATTCCAGAGTCACCGTCCCCTGGCGTTCGGTAAGGTGGACGATGGAAAGCTTGCGGCACAGGATTTTGATCTGCGCGATGTACAGGAGATTCGCCACTTCTTCGGGAATCTGGCCGTACTTGTCGGAAAGTTCTCCGGTGAAGGCCTCGAGTTCCCCTTCCGTCCTGATGCCGGCGATTCTGCGGTACACGTCGAATTTCACAGACGGGGCGGTGATATACGAATCGGGTATGAACCCCGTGTAGTCAAGTTCGAGAAATACGTCGCGGTCTTCTTCTTTCAATCCGCGTTTCTGCAACGAGTCGATCGCCTCGTCCAGAATCTTGATGTACAAGTCGAGCCCCACCGACGCGACCTGTCCGCTTTGTTCCCGTCCCAGGAGGTTTCCGGTACCGCGGATTTCCATATCCTTCATCGCCACCTTGAACCCCGAACCCAACTCAGTATTCTCGCTGATCACCCTAAGCCGTTTCAGGGCAATGTCCGAGAGGGTCTCGTCGTTCGGGTAGAACAGGTAGGCATACGCCTGTTGGTCTCCCCTGCCAACCCTGCCGCGAAGTTGGTAAAGCTGGCTTACCCCGTACCGGTCGGCGCGGTCAATGATGATCGTATTGACGTTGGGAATGTCTATGCCGTTCTCGATGATCGTCGTCGAAACGAGCACTTGGATGCCGCCGCAAAGGAAGCGACGCATCGTCTCCTCCAACTCGTCGCTGTCCATCTGACCGTGGGCGCTCTCGATGATCAGGCCGGGAAGTTGGGCGCGGAGCATATAGACCACTTCCTCCAACGTCTCGATGCGATTGTGGAGGTAGAACACCTGTCCGCCGCGCGCCGCCTCCTCCCTGATGGCCTTGACCACCAGCATCTCGTCGTACTGCTGGATAAACGTCTTGATGGGAAGCCGCTCAATCGGGGGAGTGGTCAGCAAGGACATGTCACGGATCTTCAGCAGGGACATGTACAGCGTTCGGGGGATCGGAGTAGCAGAGAGAGAAAGGCAGTCTACGGACAGGCGCATCTCCTTGACGCGCTCTTTGTCCTTTACTCCGAAACGCTGTTCTTCATCGACGACGAGCAACCCCAGGTTTTTGAATAGGATGTCCTTCTGGAGTATTCGATGTGTGCCGAACAATACGTCCACTTTCCCCTCGGCAAGCGCAAGCCTCGTTTTCTTCTGTTCGTTTTTCGGCACGATACGGCTCATCAGGGCACTACGGACGGGGAACTCCCTTGTGCGGATAAGAAAATTCCGGTAATGCTGTTCGGCGAGAATCGTCGTGGGAGCGAGAAACGCCACCTGCTTCCCCCCCATCACCGCCTTGAAGGCGGCGCGAAACGCGATCTCCGTCTTGCCGTAGCCTACGTCTCCGCAGATCAGGCGATCCATCACCATCGGTTTTTCCATGTCATTCTTGATGTCTTCGATGCAAGCCAGTTGGTCCGGCGTCTCGTCATACGGGAACGATGCCTCGAACTGTAATTGCCAATCGGTATCCTTTTGAAACGCATAACCGACGGAGTTCTTCCGTTTGGCATACAGGTCTATCAACTTGGAAGCGAGATCTTCGGCGCTTTTCCGGGCTTTCGCCTTTTTGTGAGCCCACCCGGTGCCTCCAAGCTTGTCCAGTTTCGGCGCGCCTCCTTCACTGCCTATGTATCGTTGTACAAGGTTCGCCTGTTCGATCGGCACATACAGCATTTCCTCGTCCGCGTATTCGATTTTGATGTAGTCGCGTTCCTT
>JBAXYP010000058.1:0-8607 GCA_041670725.1 Sphaerochaetaceae bacterium | reverse complement strand
GATCCGATTGAAGTCAGGCGAAAGAATTGGATGAAACTCGGATACGTCGATCCTGGCACCTCCATCACCTGCCACAGCACGGCGCTCGCCGAATGCGTGGAAAAAGGGAAGAAATTTATTCATTGGGACGAAAAACGCAAAGCGTACGCCAACCAGAGCGGATCGATCCGCCACGGCGTCGGCATGGCGATCTTCTGTTACAAAGTCGGCGTGTATCCCATTTCCCTTGAGACGTCCTCCTGTCGTATGGTGCTCAACCAGGACGGAAGCATTCAGGTACAGATGGGAGCAACAGAAATCGGACAGGGCGCAGACACCGTCTTCACCCAAATGGCATCGGACAGCGTAGGCATCCCGTTCGAGAAAGTACACATCATCTCCCAGCAGGACACCGACGTGACGCCTTACGACAGCGGCGCATACGCATCGCGCCAAAGCTATGTCTCCGGGATGGCGGTAAAGAAAACGGGAGAGAAACTGAAGAGCGAAATCCTTCGATATGCGGGTACAATGCTCCACAAGGACCCCGGCGACATGGACATCATCGACGGGAATATTGTCCGCAAAGGTACCTCACTGGTTCTCGCTACGGTGAAGGATGTCGCTCTCGAATCCTGTTACAGTCGAACGAACAGCGACCATCTCCATGCAGAAGAAACCCATCATTGTACGGACAACACGTACGCTTTCGGCGCGACGTTCGCAGACATCACGGTGGATATCCCGATGTGTCAGATCACTGTGGACAACATCATCAACGTCCATGATTCCGGCGTCATCATCAATCCGAAGGCGGCCGAAGGCCAAGTGCACGGCGGTATGAGCATGGGGCTCGGTTACGGCTTGTCGGAACATATCATACTGGATCCCAAAACAGGACGAATGCTTAACGACAACATGCTGGATTACAAGCTTATGACGGCGATGGACACCCCGGATTTGCACTGCGAATTCGTGGAAACCAACGATCCGACAGGACCGTTCGGCAACAAAGCGCTTGGAGAACCACCGTGCATCGCCCCGGCCCCGGCCGTTCGCAACGCGTTGTACGATGCAACCGGCATCGCAATTCCATCCATCCCGCTGAACCCGGAGAAACTGTACTTTGCGTTCAAAAAAGCCGGTTTGATCAAAGAGGAGGACTGAGGAATGTTCGATTTCAAGGAATTCTACCAACCAAAGGATTTGGCTGAAGCGTTGGAAATGCACGCAGAGCATCCCGAAGCCGTCGTATTGGCCGGAGGAAGCGACGTACTCATCAAGATCCGGGGCGGGAGAGAAGCCGGATGTGACATCCTGAATATCTATGGCTTGGATGAACTCAGAGGCATCTCGATGAATCAGGATGGAACGCTGGTGATCCTCCCGCTCACCAGTTTTTCCCACGTCACCCGCGATCCCATAATCCAAAAATACGTTCCGACGCTCGGAGAAGCCGTCGACCTTGTAGGCGGACCGCAGATCAGGAACATCGGGACGATCGGGGGGAACATCTGCAACGGCGTGACGAGCGCCGATTCGGCCAGTACGCTCAAAGCGTACGACGCCGTCCTCGAACTCTCCAACGCAAAGGGGAAGCGGATCCTTCCCTACGCCGACTTCAATCTTGGTCCGGGAAAAGTGGACCTCCGTCCTGACGAATTGCTCACCGCAATCATGATTCCAAAGGAAAGCTACGAACACACCTACGGACACTACATCAAATATGCGATGCGGCGTGCCATGGACATTGCGACGTTAGGGTGTTCCGTCAACGTCCGTCTGGACAAGGAGAAACTGCATATCGACAGAATGCGTATCGCCTTCGGTGTCGCCGCCCCGACGCCGATACGAGCCTTTTCTGCGGAAAAAGTCGCCTACGGAAGAGGCTTCGACGAAACGTTGCTGGATGATGTGGCGAAAGCGGCGTTGGACGATGTAAATCCTCGTTCTTCTTGGCGAGCATCAAAAGAATTCAGGCTTCATCTCATCCAGGAACTCTCCAAACGGGCTCTGAAGCGTTCCATCGAGAAAGCAGGAGGAAACTTCAATGGCTAAGGCGATTCTCAACTGTACCATCAACGGAAAACAAATCGAAGAATATATTGACGTCCGGATGTCGCTTGCGGACTTTCTTCACAACGACGAAGGGTTGACCAGCGTCAAGAAAGGATGCGAGGTCGGAGAATGCGGTGCGTGTACCGTCCTGATCGACGGAGAGACATTCGACTCCTGCATTTATCTCGCCATCTGGGCGAACGGGAAATCAATCCGGACACTTGAAGGTCTGGAGGATAGGGAAGGTCACCTTTCCGACATCCAGCAGGCTTTCGTCGACGAGGGCGCCGTTCAATGCGGTTTCTGTACTCCCGGTTTCATCATGTCTTCCGTACCAATCATCGAAAGCGGAAAATCTTACACCAGGAACGAGATCCGAAAGCTGATATCAGGAAACTTCTGCAGATGCACCGGCTATGAGAAAATCATCGACGCCATAGAAAAGACGATGCAAAAACGCCTCGACGACAAGAAAGCATAAAGATTCGGTTCCCGTTCTTGTATCGTGTAGGGGGGGGAAAAAAGTCATGATCCAACACGACGGGTCAGTCGTCGGTCCGACGCTTTTTCCCTGTTGCGCGTCATGTCGTATATTCGCTTCTCCAAACCAAACGGCGATTGTCATGATGATCATCTCAGATCGCACGATATGCGTCTTTGGGATACCAGACGTCTTCGCTGAAAGACTTCGGCGAATTCCGCATCCGCCGCCAATTTCTCCAAATTTCACATCGAACCGGTCTTCCACCGTTTTACCGTCAAAGCCTTCCACTTCGTTATGCGGAAGGTTCTCTTTATATAAAAAAAACCAACCCGGGAAAAGGAGGTTAAACCCAAGGTTGGTACAAAAGGAGGTTAGAAAAAATTCCGATGTTGTGCTACCTTTCGGCGGCTTCTCGTTGTCTTTTCTTATCTGCAATATAGTAGTTTACCGGTTAAGTGTCAATATTCTTAAAAAAAAAATTTCGACTTTTTATTACGTTATCGTTAGTTACAAAAAAAAGGTCGGCATTTTCTCAAAATTGAACTATACCGACCTTCGAATTCTACAAAGTATTGCGCATTGAAATAGGTTGTCTGGTATTTTCCAGTACATCTCTCCAAAGCGCTCCTTCGAGATCCACATGATTACGCCGCGAAACGGCGGCGGCAATAGGGATGTGGACGAATCTGTTGTTGCATTCGCTGATCAACACCTTGGTCTTTCCCGCCATCGCCGCATGCGCCGCATGCGCACCCAACCTGGCGCAGTAGATCGAATCATAGCTATCGGCGGCGGCACTGCGAATAATATAGCTTGGGTCGATATATTTCACGTTGCATTCCATCCCTTCCTGCTTGAAGTACTCTTTAATCCGATCCTTGAGAAACACGCCAATGTCATGGAATTTCACGTTCCCCGACGCATCATGTTCGGAAGAAGGGGGAAGCAACTCCTGACCCGCACCTTCCGCTACAAGGATAACCGCATGATGACGATCCACGATGCGTGTCTTCAAATGGGCGAGAAGTCCATTCGGACCATCAAGATCGAACGGATTTTCCGGAATCAGACAGAAATTGACATCACTCTGCGCCAAAGACGTCCGAGCGGCGATGAAGCCCGATTCCCGTCCCATCACTTTCACCAATCCGATGCCGTTGATGCTGTTTTTCGCTTCGACATGCGCGCATCGAACCACGGGAACCGCCATCTGCACGGCGGTATCAACGCCGAACGAACTCTGGATGTACAACAGGTCATTGTCGATGGTCTTCGGAATTCCAACGACCGCGATCTTCAGTCCGCGACGGTCGATCTCATCCGCGATATCGTTTGCTCCGCGGAGCGTACCATCACCGCCGATGGTCACCAGAATGTTGATGTTCAACCGTTCCAAGGAATCAACGATCTCATCGACCTGCTTACCCCCCCCACGTGCGGAACCAAGAATCGTACCACCTTTCTCCTGTATGTCGTCGACGACATCGGGATCCAGATCAATGAGCGGCCACGGACTGTTTTCCAAGAGCCCTTGGAACCCGAACTGGATGCCGCTGATGCGACGCACCCCATAGCGGTACCAGAAGCATCGTACAACGGCCCGGATGACGTTGTTCAAACCGGGGCAGATACCCCCACAGGTACAGATGGCCGCGTGCACGTGCGCAGGATTGAAGTAGATTTTCGCCCGAGGACCCGCCACCTCAAGGTAGTCGTCCCCTTCGCAGGTAACCTTGCCTCCTTCCTGTTTCGCCTCGATGGAATACAGGATTTTATCCCCGTCACTCACATAATCCGCACACCCATCCCCATGATTTTCGCTCATTGCAATCGGGGAAGGAATTTTCGCCTCTCCCAGATTCGGAATGGTAAAATCAATTTTCTTTTTTTCCATCATCTGACTCCTGTTCAACCGAATCCATCAGCCCGGCAAGCGACGCCTTGAAACTTTCATATGGCGCTTCAAGCCTTTCCTTGGCATTCTTCTGAAACGTACCGTACAATTCGGTGAATCGTTCTCCAAAAACCGTCAGCGTGGCTCCCGAACGATCGGCACCGCCTTTCTGTCGGTTAACCACAGGAACGCCCAACGACGCTTCCAAATTGCGAATCATCATATACGCCTTGGAGTAGGAAATCCCCAGATCCGCGGCGGCTTTCCGCAAACTCTTTTCCGACGCGATCTTCTGGAGCAACCATAGAACGCCGATCCCCATGAACTTCTCACCCTCTTCATCGACCAGATACAGCTTGGATTTCAGCTCCATAGTTCTCCCGCCGCCTGGAACACCAGCCTGACGAGTCCGGGTATCTGCTCTCGGGGAACAGAGCAATACGCAAGACGGAGCGTCCTGTCGGCGATATTGATGCATCCGATGTGATAGTCGTCCAGCAAATGCTTTCGCAACGCTTCGGCGCTACCCTTACAGGAAAACGCCATGAAGTAACCGCTGTTGAAAGGATATGGCTTGAGAAGATCGTATTTATCCACATAGGAACGAAGCGATTCCTTCAACGTTCTGTATCGTTCCTCCATTTCGCTGAATACGGCATCCTTATCCGCCTGATACCTTGAGTTCTGCATTGCATGCACGAGCAGGGTTTGGCCCGGATGGTCACAATTGGAAACGGTAGCCCTGATCATTCCAAGCATTTTCTTGTCCAAAGCATCATACTGCTCGTCCGTCATGCCTTTGCATCCGAACGTGACGAATGCGATACGAAACCCCCATACCATCGCTTCTTTGGTAGCGGCATCCCCTTTTACCGCGAGAATATTGGGATGAGCATCACACAGAGAGGCAAACAAGCTTTCTTTTGCGGTTTTATCCTCATAGAACAAACCAAAATATGCATCATCGGTAATCACCAGGAGTTCATATCCATCTTCGGCAAGCTCTTTGAGCGCCTCGACGATCATCGACATCTCCTGTTTGCTCGGCGTATATCCCGTCGGATTGTTGGGGAAATTGAGAAGGACCCGGACCTTCTTGCTCTTGACGCTCTTGATCGCATCAACCATTCCCGCCACGTTAAAGGCATCGGCGGCATCATACATTTTGAATGTTTTGATCGTCGCATTATTCAAGGAGGTGTAGATTAACTCGTAATTGTCCCACGCAAGATCGGGAATTACCAACGTATCTCCTTCCTTTGCGAACAAAAGGCTGATGACCGACAACGAATGCGTCAGTCCTCCAGTAACGATCGGACGGGAGATGTGTTTTCCGGCAAGTGATGGATTCTTCTTCAACATCTCCGCCTTCCACAAATCCCTCAAGACGGGATCGCCGCCACCGGGAGCATAGCTGAACAACTGGTTGGGTTTGAAGGCTCCCGGAACAAACTGGTCGTAGATATCCGAAAGATACATCGGCTGTCCGTCTTTGGTGGCCATTCCGATTGTCGCATTGTACAACGTCGCCTTGGTCTTCGCTTCAGCGCTCTGAGCGACAATGCCTTTAGGAAAATACATCCGTTTCCCTACTTCGGAAAGCAAATCCGACGCGACGGTTCCTTCCAGTACCTTGTTCAATTCCAACGCTAGTGCCTGCATATGTTTCCTTTCCTCCCCTCTGGAATAAGTATATAGCGGTTTCGTCCTTGAATGTCATCCGGTCAGAAGCCAAAATCGCTCTGGACTCCTTTTTCCTCCTCCGTCCGTTCCTTCCGTCCAAGCAATACGAGGAATTCCTCCTCGCCGATAAGTTTTACCCCAAGTCCACGAGCGGTCTCCGCTTTGGCCCCACCCCCCTTCCCTACCAGAAGATGGGTCGTTTTCGCCGATACCGAGGAAACGGCCCGCCCACCGCGCTTCTCCACCTCTTCCATCGCTTTGGAACGAGGGTTGAAATGCTCGAAAGAACCGGTGACGCACCACACCTGGCCTTTGAACGTCTGGGGAAGATCGTTTTTCTCAATCTTTTCCTCCATGGAGAGCCCGGCAATTCTCAATGCCTCGATCCTTTGCCGGTTCAAAGGATCCAACAGACCGTCGAACAAACATTTCGCCGTTTTTTCCCCGATCTGATTGATGTCGGTGAGCCGCTGGTAATCCTGTCTTTCTGCAAGACCGATCAATGCGTCCATACTGGTCAGTCCCGCCTTCATCAGAAGATCCACCACCTTTTTCCCGATCTCCGGAATCCCCAAGGAAACGAGGACCCTATGGAACGGTTGCCTTTTACTCGTACGAACGCCTTCGATGATGCTGGCGATCTTCTTCTCGCCAAACCCCGGTTCCCCATCGAGGACGTGGGCGTAATCGATCGTATAAATGTCCTGAACATCCTTCAGGACTCCTTTATTGATCAAGAAGGCGGCGGTTTCAGGGCCAAACGTTTCAATATCCATCTGTTCCTTGCCGATGAAGAATTCCACACGGCCACGAATTTGATCGGGGCACAGAAGATTTGGGCAGAACGTGTGGGCCCCTCGGTCGACAAGTTCGGCATGGCAACAGGGACAGAACTGTGGCATTCGCCACGTCGGGTTCCCCAATTCGTTCTTCTCGATGACTCGTTCCACGGCGGGAATCACGTCCCCCCGTTTGGATATCTCCACCGTATCGCCAATGGCCAGTTCCAATTGGTTGATGTAATCCTGGTTATGAAGCGTCACATTGCTGACGGTCGAGCCTCCGACTTCGGTCGGCGTCACCCGCGCCACCGGCGTAATCCTTCCCGTCCGTCCGACTTGGACGTCGATGCCGTGTAATACGGTCTGGGCCTGTGGAGCCTCAAACTTGTAGGCGATCGCCCAACGGGGATGATGCCCTGTATATCCGAACAATTCCCTTACCGATATTTCGTTGATCTTCACCACCAAGCCGTCGATCTCATAGGGAAGGGTCTTTCGCCCTTTCGTCCGCTCCCCGATGTACGAAGGGATATCGGAGAAAGCCCCAACCTTCCCGGCAAGTCCGGCCTTCATAAGGCGCGCCTTCGCTTCCTCAGACGTCTTGCAAAAATACCCGATGGTGGGATTGGTACGGAAACCGTATTCCTTAAGCGTTTCAAGAATTTGAATATGATCGTCAAACGGCCTGTTTCCTTCCCAAAATCCTTCGTAGACGAAAATATCGAGAGGGACTCTCGCCGTTTCGCTGGAATGAATTCTCCTGATGGTCCCGGCCGCAAGATTGCGGGGATTCGCGTAGGGAGGATCCATTTCTGCGTTGAGTCGTGCAAACGGCGCTTTGGGAAGATACACTTCTCCTCTGACCGCCATGGTGACCGGTTCGGGAAGCCGCAGCGGTATCGAGGCGATGGTCTTGATGTTGGCCGTTACGTCGTTCCCCACCGTACCGTTCCCGCGCGTCACCCCGCGGACCAATATGCCGTCTTCGTAGTACAGGACCATCGAAATGCCGTCGATTTTCTCCTCGATCACGAAGGAGAGATCCTCTTTCATCTTCTCTTCGCATTTGGCAATCCATGCAAGAATCGCCTCGGACGAATACGCTTTGTCCAGACTCAGTACGGGAATGGTATGTGTTACCTCGGGGAAATCACTGCTCAGGTCGCTACCGACGCGAACCGTCGGAGAGTCATCCCGTTTCAGTTCCGGGTGCTCTTTCTCAAGCCATGAAAGACGATCGAACAGACGATCGTATTCCTGATCGCTGACCAACGGATGATCGTCCACATAGTATGCTTTCTGGTAGGTCCGGAGTTTATCCGACAGCTCTGCCACTTCTTCTTTAATGTCCATGACACGATTGTACCTTAACGAAGTGGGTATCTCAAGCCGAGGAGAAACAAAGATATTTTTCCAAAACAAAAAAAACCGGCCTTCCGAGGAAAGCCGGCGAATCGTCAAAACAGAAATCAGAGAGACGCGAATTTCTTCAGCGTGCGAACCATCTGGCAGGTGAATCCGTTCTCGTTGTCGTACCAAGACACAACCTTGACCAATTGCTTGTCGCCGACCGTGGAAACTTCGGTCTGGGTCGGATCAAACAAGGAACCGTAGGTGATGCCGATTACATCGGTGGAAACGATCTCGTCGCCATTGTATCCGAAGCTTTCGTTGTTCGCCGTCGCCTTTTTCATGACATCGTTGATCATATCAACGGTGACATTCTT
>JBAXYP010000057.1:0-8627 GCA_041670725.1 Sphaerochaetaceae bacterium | reverse complement strand
TCACTCCATAATCGGCAAGATCAAACAAAGCGGTTACGGAATACGTCTTCGAAATCGTGGGATCAACAATCGCTTTCATCGTAACAAGATCACCATATCCGACTGTCACGGAAGAAGCATATGTGCTTGCGAGATCCATTACATCGTATCCATTTCCGTTTGGATCTGAATAAGCGGTCAATCCGCTACTCCAGTTTGAACCGATGCTGTACTTAAGGGAAAGGTCCCCGACAGCAATACCGTTCTTTGCCAATGCTTTTGTAACATCAGCGGTGATATTTGCACCAAACTTCTCATTTGAACCAAATGTATCCCCGACGGATTTATATGTTATTGTCCACAGACCATCGGAATCCGCAACCACGAAGTTGATTTTACCTTCAGGGTTGTATTTGGGAGTAATGGTATTCGTGCTACCGAATGTAAACACGTAACCAGCTCTCACACGACCTGAGAAGTTGACACTGCCAGCGAATGCCGCCGCGGTGGCAACCATGAGCACCAGAGCCAACACCAACACAAACTTTTTCTTCATAACGTAAATCTCCATTTATGTGATGAAGTGTTCGGTTGGAGAGAGAATGAGGAAAATGGATTATGTGCAAGAAAATCGGATGGATTATAGATATGATGAGACTGTGTGGTGCTTTGCCTTGCTGATTATGCATGGAAACAAGGGAAGCACGTAGCATGTGTTTCCCCTTGTCAGTCGCGTTATGCTTTGAATCTGTTCAGCCGCAAAGCGTTGGTGACGACAGTGAGACTGGAAAATGCCATACAGAGGCTTGCGATCATCGGAGAGAGTGTGGGGCCTCCGAAGAGGGTAAGCAACCCCGCCGCTACGGGTATTCCCAAGCAGTTGTAGAAGAATGCCCAGAACAGATTCTGCTTGATGTTCTTCATCGTTGCCTGGGAGAGTTTGATGGCTTTCGCGACATCCTCAAGATTGTTCCTTACGAGGACGATGTCAGCCGATTCCCTGGCGACGTCGGTGGCGCTTCCTACGGCGATACCCGTGTCGGCTTGGGCAAGAGCAGGTGCGTCATTAATGCCGTCTCCCACCATGGCGATGTCGCCGTATTTTGCTTTAAGGTTCTTGATCGTCTCTTCTTTTTGTCCTGGAAGCTGTCCCGCTACATACTCAGAGACGCCGCATTGGGAAGCGATGGCTTTTGCCGTCCGTTCGTTGTCTCCGGTAAGCATCACCGTCCTGACGCCCATTTCGTTAAGCTGTTTGATCGTGTGTTTCGTTTCTTTGCGGAGCGTGTCGGCGACGGTAATGATACCGATCACCTTGTTCTCCACGGAGACGGCGAGCGCCGTTTTGCCCTCACTCGCGAGGTTTTCCAGTTTCGTTCGGTAATCTTCGGGGATATCGATGAGTTTCTGATTGCCGATCTTCACAGGCCTGCCGTCGACGTTCCCGATGACGCCTTCTCCGACGATGGCCATGAAATCCGTCGTTTTGCCAAGAGTAAGGCGTTCTTGTTGTGCTTTCTGGACGATCGCCTTTGAAAGCGGATGTTCGCTCGCTTGTTCCAGCGATGCCGCAATGAAGAGAAGGTCCTTTTCCCCATCAAGATCGGTTACCATCGGTTTCCCTTCGGTAAGCGTACCCGTTTTGTCGAAAGCAATGGTTTTTACATTGTGAAGCTCCTCAATGGATCCCGCATTACGGAACAGGATGCCCATCTGGGCTCCTTTCCCGCTTGCGACCATAATGGCGATCGGTGTGGCGAGTCCGAGGGCGCAGGGGCATGCGATGACGAGGACGCTCACTGCGGTATTCAACGCGAAGTCGAACGAGGATCCGGTGAGTTTCCAAACCAGGAAGACACCCAAGGCGATTGCCATGACACTTGGGACAAAGTAACCGGATACTTTGTCGGCGATTCTGGCGATCGGGGCTTTTGATCCTTGCGCGTCCTGGACGAGTTTGATGATGTTGGATAAAGCGGTGTCTCCTCCGACTTTGTTTGCTGTATAGGTGATCGCTCCCGTCGTGTTGATGGTAGCCCCGTATACGGTGTCCCCGACCTTCTTCTCGACCGGCATGCTTTCGCCGGTAAGCAAAGATTCGTCGACCGCCGTCGATCCTTCGGTGATTACGCCGTCGACAGGGATTTTCTCGCCCGGTTTGACGATGACGACATCCCCCACGACGACACGTTTTGCTGCGATGACGCTGACCAGTCCGTTGCGAATCACCGTAGCGGTTTGGGGGGCGAGTTCCATCAGTTTTCTGATGGCCGTTCCTGTCTTGTCCTTGGACTTCGCTTCCATGTACTTGCCAAGCATGACAAGGGTGATAATCGTGCCCACGCCTTCGAAATACAGGTGCATGTGTTCGCCCTTGATCATGTTCGCGATTGAGTAGAGGTAGCTTGCCGTCGTGCCGACCGCCACCAGACTATCCATGTTGGGGTGAAGAAGAAACAGATTCTTGTACCCGAGAGTGAAGAACGTGTAGCCGCACCCCATCACGGCGGTGGCGAGGATCAATTGGACGAGCGGTGGGAACGTGGGAAGACCGAACATATGCCCCATGGAAAAGACCATCAATGGAACGGAAATGCAGATGGCGACCCACAGACGAATCCTTCTGGAGAGCATTTGGGTATCCTTCTCTTCCTTCTGCTCCGCTTCGTTTTCAATAACGGTGAATCCCGCTTTCCGTATCGTTTGTTCGATCCTCTCCATCGAAAGTTTCTGAGGATCATACTCCACATGTGCCTTTTCCGTCGCAAGGTTGACGGCGACCTGTTGCATTCCGTCGAGTTTCTTCAGGACTCGTTCGACGGAGGCGCTGCATGCCGCACATTCCATGTTCCCTACGCAGATGTCCTTTTTTTCCATGGTTATACCACCTCGTATCCGGTGTCTTCGATCGCCTGCTTGGCGTTTTTCAGCGCTTCTTCGGAATCATAGGTCAAATTGACGTCTCCTGTCTTGAACGAGGCATCCACGTCGCGGATGCCTTCCACATTGTGCAATGCGGTGGTTACCCGCTTCTGGCATCCCATGCACATCATTCCTTTTGTCTTGATCGTTGTCTTCATATTGTTACCCTCTGCTAACAATATAACGTAAACCGTCGGAAGGGTCTAGGGAAAACGATTGAGCGGACTAATACTCCAGCACGGTACCGATATCCTTGTCTGCACTTCGGAAGACGACGCATTGCCCCCATCCGACATGGCCGTTGGCTTGAAAGCTGTCGGTGGGGGATCCCCATTCGTAATGGCTTATCACCACCGTCCATCCATCGACGGAAACGCCTTCGATTTGGGAATCAGGAAACGTGATATGCTTGAATGTGCTGGTGACTGGAATTTTCTGCACCGCAACGGGTTTGCCGATGGAAACGACGGTGATGAGGGAGCCGAATTTCTGACATTGTCGAAAAACCGTCGCGCAGTCGTTCTGCACCGCACTGTTGTATCGGTCGGAATACCTGCTTTTTCCAACCGTGGTCTCGAAAGCGTTGCACGGAGTGAACCACACGTCGGTTTTTTCTCCCGTATAGCTGAAGGTCGTTCCTTTTGTTTTCACCGTCCCTTTGGGGTTGAAGTGAAAACGGGCTTCCATCGTATGAGGCCTGTCGCCGTACAGGCGGTCCGCGATGACGAGAAGTTTTGGGGTAAGGACGATTACCGTACGGGATACGAAGACTCCGTCCTGATAATAGCCGAGATGCCCTGCCTGAAACAGGCATATCCCGTCCTTCTCTTTCCAACGAAGTCCATACGCCTTGCTCATTTTCGAGTATTCCCAGCTGTCCTTGCAGCTATAGCTGTTTTTTCCGTCTACCGTAATGACGTTGTGCGCTGAGGAATTCTTGAATTCATAGCGGTCCGGTTTGGGAACGTATGTATATCTGCCTGAATCGACGAGGACATCCTCTCCATCGGCGAACAAGTCGAGGTGCAACTGATCGGCATGTCCGTGTCCGGCTCCAAGTGTCCCGGCCTTGAACCGGATATAGGTTCCCTCTTTCTGGTAATACACTTGACCGCTGTCGGATAGGACGGAAAGGGAATCACCTCTCTTCTTGGGACGCATTGTCTCGTATCGTTTTGCGTTTCGCGCGCCGATATCCCACAACGCATCGAAAGAGACGTGTTCTTCGCCTTTACTTCGGATGAACGGATCGTAAAAAACGATGGCCGCTTTTTCCATCAGGTCGCGCTGATCGATCCTGTCGCTGTCCCCGCTCATCGGTTCGGTGCCGTCGGGTTTTTGCCAGATTGCCGCCGCCGTCGCCATGGAGTGTACTTTGTCAGCGAACCCATGGGGAAGGGGAATGCGAAGTGTTCTCGCCAGAATGATGACGTCAAGATAATCATGGAGCACTTCGTTGTGGTACATGGCGCTCTGTTCCCATTGCACGCCGTCGTCGTACACCTGCATGCGCAGTTCCTGATCGAGACGTTCAAGCGCTTCCTTGGTGCATTCCTTTGTGAATGGGTCTTGTGGGAGCAGAACGGAGGCGACGAACAGGCCGTGGTTGGCGAGTACCCCCCAGTTGGACAGAAGGTTGTAACTGTTCCAGATTCCCATGATATAGCGCATGTGCTCATGCATCGAGTCAGTGAACAGGTCGAGGAACCGGTCAGTGAGAGCGGGGGAGTTTTGGAAGTACCTGATCGCTTTCATCCAGTATTCCATACGGATTCCCGCCTCGATGGTGCGCCATGCTTTCGCACACGATGGATCCTCTCGCTTGACGGTTGAGACCCAGCTTTTCAGTTGCGAGGTAAAGGAGTTTGCGTATTTCTCGTCGCCTGTCAGGAGGTACGCCTGTCCCAGTGTGATCCAGAAGCGCATTCGGTTGAACGCATAGACGAATTCCTGATCATCCCCGGGTTGTGCGAGCCAATCGATGGCATCGGGAAAGACGATCGGTTCGTTGGTTTTTTCCATATCCCACCGGAGCGTGAAGACGAACTCCCGACGGACGATCCGCTCTGCAAGAGCGATCGTTTTTTTCACGTCTTTCTTACAATACGTTGACGCGTAGGCGACGCACGCCGCGCCATCGGGGAAGAAACACCGTTTGCTTTGTGCAAAAAATTCGTTTTTGTCCATGATTCCTTACCAATATTCCCGCCATGACGGGTTTCCCAAGCGCATCAACGCTTCAAGGTAGAAGTAATCGCCCCAACTGACGCATTCGTCCACGCCTTCCTCGGTACAACTGTTGTACGGCGATTTTTTCGAATACGTCCCGTGATACACGAGGCCGTTGGCGTCATCGCCCTTCCTGACGCGATACGAACGGACCAACGATCCGACAAGTCGCTTTGCCTCGAGCGTATATGATTCTTGCCTTTCCGCTCTGAGACTTGCCATCTCCAATAATCCGCAGGCGACGATCGAAGCGGCGGAGGAATCCCGCGGCTCGTTCCCGTTTTGGAAGATCAGGTCCCAGTAGGGGATCATGTCCTGGGGAAGCCGGGAGAGAAAATAGTCCGCCACTCCATCAAACAAAACCAGCAGTGACGGATCCCTGCTGTATTTGTAGGAGAGGGCGAGGCCGTAGACGGCCCATGCCTGACCTCTGGCCCATGAAGAATCGGCACGATATCCTTGGCATGTCTCTCCCCTCACGCCTTTACCGGTGATCGGATCCATGAAGAACGTATGGTAGGTGGAATGATCCGGCCTGAACGAATGGGCGATGCATGTCTGCGTATGGGCGATGGCAATCTCACGGAACATTCCCTCTCCTGTCGTGTCCGTCGCCCAGTACAGAAGCGGAAGATTGAGCAGGCAGTCGATGATATAACGATAATTTTCCCTTTGTCCCATTGGTCCCCACGCCTGGATGAACCTTCCGACTTTTTGGAAGCGACTCGCCAATTGGCGCGCGGCGAGAATCGCCGCTTCTTTCGCTTTTTCGTTTCCTGTCAACAGATACGGCGCGACGCAGGACGGAGTGTAGAGAAATCCCATGTCGTGGTTGTCTACGGCGATTCTTTCCCTGATTCTCGTATCGAAGCTGTCGACGAACCTTTCGCCGCAGATCCTGAAGGCGTCGTCGTGAGTCAGTTCCCAGGAGAGCCACAACTCTCCCGGCCAGAATCCCGTCGTCCACTGGTCGTTTTCGCACTGGGGATACCAGTGACGAACCGACGAATGGTTTTGGCAATGATCGGTGTACCGCGGAATGTTTCGCCTGATGATGGAAAGCGCATCGCCAAGCGCCTCTTCCCTTTCCTTGTCGGTAATCGGTTGCATGTTCATCCTTTCAGCCCGCTGGTCGCGATTCCCTGCACGAAGTACTGTTGCAGGGAGAGAAAAACGATCAGAACAGGGATAAGCGTGACGACGGACGCTGCCATGATCAACCCGTATTCCTGGGAATACTGGGTGATGAACATCCTGAGCCCTATCTGGATGGTTTTCAATTCTTCCCGCGTAAGGTAGATGTATGGTCCGAGAAAGTCGTTCCATGTATTGACGAAGGTGAAAATCGTGAGCGTGGAAAGCGCGGGCTTCGACAACGGAAGCATGATGCGGAAATAAATCCCATACTCCGTCATGCCGTCGACCCGGGCCGCCTCGCACAATTCGGTGGGGATGCTGGTGTAGAATTGCTTCATCATGAAGACCCCGAAGGCGGAGAACGCCTGCAGCAGGATGATGGCCAGATGGGTGTTGTTCAGCCCCATCTTGCTCATCATGACGAATTGCGGAACCATGTACACCTGCCATGGCATGGCAATGGTGGCGATGTAGCCGAGAAACAATGTGTTTCGTCCCTTGAACTGAAGTTTGGCGAACGCATATGCGGCGAACGAACTGGTGAACAGTTGCAGAAGCGTGACGATCACCGTCAGTTTCACCGTATTCTTCACGAAAGTGAGAAGCGGAATTTCCGTCCAGATGTCATGATAGTTCGCCCATCGGGGATGCTTGGGTATCCACTGGACGGGGAACGTAAAGACATCCTTGTCAAGCTTCAGGGATGCGGAGAGCATCCAAAGAAAGGGCAGAAGCATGACGGCGGCGCAGAGGACCAAAAGGACGTAGACGATCATCCTGATTATTTTTTGTTTTGTGCTGACGACCTGCATGTCACGCCTCTGTTTTGCGTTGTCCGCGGAACTGGATCAGCGTGACGATCAATACCAAGGCAAAGAGGACAATCGCTTCGGCGCTTGCCGAGCCGAATGACGAATAGACGAACGCCTTGTTGTAAATGTCGTACACCATGACGAGCGTGGCCGTTCCCGGTCCTGCCTGGGTGATCATGTAGACGACGTCGTACACCTTGAAGCACTGGATGACCAGCATCACCAGAACGAAGAACGTCGTCGCTGAGAGTTGCGGGATGGTAACGTTCCAGAATCGTTGCCACCCGTTGCATCCGTCAAGGTTCGCCGCTTCGTACAATTCGGGGTTGATGCCCTGAAGCCCGGCAAGATACAGGATCATGTAGTATCCCATGTACTTCCAGACGGAAAACTGTACGATGGTGGTCATGGCCCAGTCCTTGTCGGCCGACCAACCGGGAGGGTTTTGTACGCCGAAGCCGCGAAGGATTTCGTTGACGGGTCCCATTCCTGGGTTGAACAGCATGTTCCATACGGCTGCTACGGCGACCATCGAAGCGACGTACGGAAAGAAGCACACCGTACGGAAAAAATTCCTTCCCTTGATTTTCTGGTTGAGCAAAACAGCGAGGATGAGCGCCATGATGAGTGTGAGCGGCACCGTTTCGACGGTATAGACGATGGTATTCTTGAATGCGGCGAGAAATTGGTCGTCGCTTGCGAGGTTTGCGAAGTTCTTGAACCCTACGAAATGCATAGGGTTGTACGGCGATCCGTCCCAATCGAGGAATGCCAGGATGAATGCGAAAACCATCGGAACCAACGTAAAAATGGCGAATCCGATGAAGTTCGGTGCAATGAATGAATAGGCTACAAGGTTTTTTTTGAATTCCGTTTTCTTGGCGGTCATGGAAAAGTCCTTTTGCATAAAAAACAGACAGCCGGAGGAACGTACTTTCTCCTCCGGCATGTCTGGCGGATCGATCAGTTGGTATCCAGAATTTTCTGAACCTCTTCACCCATCTTCTTCAGTCCGTCATCGACGGAGATGTTGTAGGTCATGATTTCGTCATGCACTTGGTTCAATACCGTTTCGATCTGGCCGGATTTGTCGCTGAGCGGCATTTCGAGGTAGGCCTTTCCGACATGAAGCGCTTCCTTGCTGTTCCCATCGGTCGGGAAACCTGGCATGGAGGCGATCTCGTCGACGACGGCATTGGACATGATCGCGGGGATCGTACCGGTCTTCGCGACGACGGCGGCGCCCTCAGGGCTGGTAACGAACTTCACAAAGTCCCATGCGGCGTCTTTCTTTTTGGATCCCTGGCTGATGGACAGGCTGGTAATCGTTCCGAGCGTGGAGCCGGGTGCGACGCCCTCGGCGTGCGGATACTTCACGATACCCCAACTTTTCGAGGGGTCGGCTTCGCCCGCGGCAACCTTCTGGATCTGTGTGGCGATATACCAGGAGCCCATATTCATCATGGCGATGGAACCGTTCTGAAACTGGCCGGAATAGTGGATGGAAGAAGCCTTCAGCGTGGCATAGTTTTGGCAAATGCCGTCGTT
>JBAXYP010000056.1:0-8750 GCA_041670725.1 Sphaerochaetaceae bacterium | reverse complement strand
GGCTGACATCAATTCGGCGATGACGATCAACTTCCAGAATCCGTACGCGACGAATTTCTCCATCAGCGCGTCATTGCAATTTTCCATCGCAGAATTGCTGGATGTGAAATTCTCCGTAACCAGCAGCAACAGCGGGTTCTTCACCTATTACGAAGACGGGGTTTTCAGTTGGGCCCTGATGCTGGAGGATCTGGCCCGTTCGTTCGATATCTTCGGAAGCGGCGTGCACAGCACCCAGTTCAACATGTCGAAATTAGGGCTGGAGATCATCCATTACATGGACGACTGGACACTCAATTGCAAGTACACGGGAAGTGTTGTATTATCGAACAATAAGTATACGTGGGTTCCCGTGGTGGCGGTCTATCTCCAATGGAAGACGATACCGGAACTCAAAGTGGATCAGAATTGGACGCGCAAGTCGGGAGCGACCGTCTGGAGCGCGACCAGTTCGTCCTCAACATAACGACAAGGGCGGCGATGGAAACACAGATAGCGTTTGATGACCAAGGGGAGATGGAGAAGGTGTGCGGCATCAATGACTGCAACCTTCCCTATCTGGAGGTGCTGTCCGGCTGTGAGTTTTCCGTCCGCGGCAACGTGGTATCCATCCAAGGGGATGACGAACGCGTCGGATCGGTGCAGTCGTTGTTCGGATGTCTCCGGCATCTCGCCGTACGTCGTCAATCCATTTCCGAAGCCGAAATCTTCATGGAGTACCAGAGTTTGCGAAACGGAGGGGAGAACTTGTCGTGGACAAAGCCCGAGACGGCCGCCATCCTCGTCCATAACCGATTGGTTTCCCCAAAAAGCGTTCAGCAGGAGGCTTACATCAAGGCGATGGACCGGTGCCAGATCGTTTTCGCCACCGGTCCGGCAGGGACGGGGAAGACATTCCTCGCAGTCAGCCATGCGTTGTCTTTGCTCCTTTCAGGCAAACGGCAGAAACTTGTGCTCACCCGTCCTGTCGTGGAAGCGGGTGAAAGCCTTGGTTTCCTTCCCGGCGACTTGTCGCAGAAAATCAATCCATACCTCAGGCCTCTGTATGATGCGATGGAAGCGCTTCTCTCACCATCTGCAGTGCACAAGCTTGAGGAGAACGGTGCAATTGAGATCGCACCTCTTGCGTATATGAGGGGACGGAGCCTGCAGAACGCCGTGGTAATCCTCGATGAGGCGCAGAATACGACGAAGGAACAGATGCAGATGTTTCTCACCCGTATGGGAGAGAACGCCACTGCGATCGTCACCGGAGACGCGTCCCAAGTTGACCTTCCCCGTGGCAAGGAGAGCGGATTGGTCCATGCAATCCACATTTTGGATGGTATCGAGGGGATTGAGATCGTCCGGTTCTCCAGCAAAGACGTGGTTCGTGGGCGTATTGTGCAAAAAATCATTGATGCGTATGCTCAAGACAGGAAAAGGACTTCATAATGAAAAAGCGGAGTTACAGGTCAGGTTACGGACCGCAACGGGTGACCCCGGGATTGGTGACGCTTGTCCTTGTGATGATCATCGTCTCTCAACTCATACCAGTTTTGCTTTCGTCTGACGCTTCGTTGACCGCGAGGCTTTCCCTGAGAAAGTACAAGGAAGGAGAGTTGTGCGACGAGGATGTCTATGCGGCGAATTCATTTGAATTCATCGATACGGAAAAGACGAGGGAAACGGTCGAGGCGGCCCAAAAGGACGTGCTCCCTGTTTTTTCCTATTCGCTGAACGCGACATTGGTGTCCACAAGCAGGATGGAGCGCTTCATCGCCGCGTGGGACGATCCGGTCACCGCAGCGGAAAATATTGCGAAGATGCTTTCCGAATATGGGATTGCGGACACACAGCATGTCGTAGAGCGGTATGAATCGCTTTCGGCGGACGATCGGGCTCAGATGCTCGTCGCAACGCGGGAAACGTTGCAACTTCTGTTGCAAAAAGGGATTGGGAAACAATCCGATATCGCGGAAACCCTTCGCGACGGGTATTCGAAATGTCAGGTCGAAGGGATGCCTTCCTCGGCACAGGGCGATGCCACGTCTCCCGTTGTCGCGAATCTTGAAAGTCTCGCAACAAAAGAGACGATGGGTGGGGACATCGCCCAATGGATGGGCGTATACTCGGATTCCATCAAGGGATTCCAGATCCTGTTGCTTGAGGATACGATGCGCCTACTCATCTCGGAAAATGTGTTGTACAACCCGAATGTCACCGATCTGAGGCGCACCGAGGCGGCTGAAAGCACGCCGAAGATCGTGGTTACGGTGAAAAAGGGCGAACGCATCCTGACGAAGAACACCGTCATCGAAAAGAGCCAGATCGAATTGCTCAAGCAGATGTCGATGTATGGGAGCGCGTTTACGGTTCAGGAGATCATCGGACGGGCCATTTTCGCCCTGATTGTGACGATAAGCTCTTTGTTCGTCTTTCTGACGTTCGTGCCGAAACTGCCGAGACGATACCAATATCTCCGTTTCGCCTGCCTGATGGTCGCCCTTACCAGCGTAGCTTCGTATTTCTTGTACAGGATGGCGCTGGCAAGTACCTATTCGTTCACCGATTCGGTCATTCCCTACATCGTCGCCCCCCTGTTCGTTTCCTTGGTGAGCGGGAAGAAACGGCTCGGTTCCGTTACGGCGTTCCTCGTCTCCTGCTACACGGTTCTTCTGCCCGGCATGTCGATCATGACGTTCTTTATTTGCATGATCAACGCCAACATCTGCGTTTTCCTTCTGCAACACGCCGACAAGAAGATCGACAATCTGTTTCACTGGGTGTATGCGTGCATCGCCTGTTTGTTTACCGAAATATCCCTTTCCCTGCTGAACGGCAATTCGTTCGTCGATTTGCTGCCGGTTTTGGGAGCGCTTGTGGCGAACATCACCCTTTCGTTCGCCTTGGTTTCCCTGTTGCTTTCGATCTTTGAGAATCTGTTCAACCTTCCCACCGACGCCAGGCTCGACGAGCTCGCCTTTACGGACAATCCGTTGTTGGATCGGCTTTCAGCCTCCGCGCAAGGAACGTTCAATCACAGTCAGAATGTAGCGGAACTCGCCTATGAAGCGGCAAAAGCCATCGGGGCGAACGCCATGCTCGCTCGAGTCGGAGGTCTGTACCACGATATCGGCAAGATGGATTATCCCGAGTATTTTGTGGAAAACCAAGGTGCCGACAACAAACAGGACGACATCAAGCCGAGTCTTTCGGTCGCCATTATCAAAAGCCACGTGAAGACCGGCATCGAGAAAGGCCGGGAGGCGGGACTTCCTCAGGAAGTCGTCGACATCATCGCCACGCACCAAGGCGACGACGTCATCTATTATTTCTATCGCAAGGCCCAGGATATGGCCGGCGACAACCCCGATTTGATAAACAAGGCCGATTACAGTTACGACGGAGACGTCCCTGACAGCAAGGAGGCGGCGATCGTCATGATCGCCGACAGCGTCGAGGCCGCAAGCAGGACGGTAAAAAAGCCCAGTTCACAGAAATATGAGAAATTGATTCGCGGCATCATCATGACGAAGATCGAGCACGAGCAGTTGGGAGAAAGCCAGCTTTCCCTGACGGATCTCGAACTCATCGTGAAAACTTTGACGAAAGCGCTTGTCGGACGCAACCACCACAGGATCGAGTATCCGACAGAAGCGAAGCCGGATGCGCCCCAGACGCAACCTGCCGAAGGGCAGGACGAAACGAAGGCCAACGTGCCTGCCGGAGAGAATTCCGGCGAAGGAAATTGACGATGGAACATGTAATTGACGTGTCCTACCAGAATGAACAGGACGAAGCATCCGTTCCCCCAGATGTTGTGCGGAAACGGCTTTGTGCCATTCTTGATGAGATCGGAGTTGCGGAGAACGTTGAATTCTCCGTTACATTCGCGGATGACCGGTATATCCAAAACCTCAACAAAACCTATCGGATGAAAGACGAGCCGACGGATATACTGACGTTCGTCCAAACCGACGGAGACGTCTCGTTTCCGGATGAACGGGAGGAAGGGTGCGCGCGCGTCCTGGGCGATATGGTGATCAGCCTCACCAGCATGAACCGCAACGCAGAACAGTTTGGCGTCAGCCCGGACGAGGAACTGTATCGACTCCTGATCCATGGTACGCTCCATCTTCTCGGAGGAGACCACAAGACCAACGATCCGAAGGAACCGATGCTCCAGAAGCAGGAAGCGATCCTCCGTGCATTGAAAGGATCGGCCTCATGATGTGGTTCAGAAAGAAAAAAGGAAAAAAGAACCAGGAGGAGGACATCGCGGAGCAGGCCGAGCGACAGACGATGATCGAAGGCATCCAGGACCTGGCGGACAAGACGGTCAAGGAAGTGATGGTGCCGCGCATCGATGTCCAGTTTATCCCGGTCGGCATCAGTCATGACGCGTTCATTTCGATCATCCAGGAAAGCGGATTCTCCCGGTATCCCGTCTATGAGAAATCCATCGACAATATTGTCGGGGTGTTGTACGCCAAGGACATTCTTCGGAGCGGGGACGGCAAGCCGTTTTGCGTACGGACATTGATGCGGCAACCATACTTTGTCCCCGAATCCAAACATTTGGACGATCTCCTGCACGAATTCAAACGGAGAAAGGTGCATATTGCCATCGCGGTGGACGAATACGGAGGCGTGTCCGGCATCATCTGTATGGAGGACATCCTCGAGGTGATCGTCGGAGAAATTCAGGACGAGTTCGACGGCGATGAGCCGGAGGAAATCAGAAGCGTCGGCGACGGTTCGTTCTTCGTCGATTCTCGTACCCCGATCGAACAGGTGAACGAGGAACTTGATCTCAATCTGGACGACGAGGAGAACGAGACGATCGGTGGATATGTTTTCGAGTTGTTCGGAAAAATCCCCGCAAAAGGCGAGAGCATCGACGACGGGCAGGCGCGTTACACCGTCGTTGGAATCGACGGACACAAGATCAAGGGGCTCAAAATCGTACGGAAAGAAGAAACCTCACGTTGACCGTATGATTGCGAAACGATATATTTGAGGTAATTGTTGATTACGGATCGATCATCCGATCCTTCCGATACATACGCAAAGAGGTGTTACTATGAATCTGAACACAATCAGGGATTATGATTTCAACGGGAAGCGTGTCGTCATCCGCGTTGATTTCAACGTACCGGTGAAAGATGGCGTCGTCACGGATGATACCAGAATCAAGGCCGCCTTGCCGACGATCACGTATCTGCTTGGCCATGGCGCGAGCTTGGTAGTCATAAGCCATTTCGGCAGACCGAAAGGGAAGAAGAATCCGGATTTCTCCATGGCCCCGATCGCCAAAAAATTCGAAGAAGATCTTGGACGGAAGGTAACACTTGCCCCGGATGTCATTGGGCCGGAAGTGGAAAAGGAAGTCAAGGCGCTGAAGAGGGGCGATGTCCTGTTACTTGAGAACGTCCGCTTCTATCCTGAGGAAGAGGCCAACGATCCCGGCTACGCGAAAACGCTCGCAAGCTACGGCGACGTATACGTAAACGATGCGTTCGGAACCGCACACAGGGCGCATGCCTCTACGGAAGGCATTTCCCATTATCTGCCTTCCTTCGCCGGATTCCTCATCGAGAAGGAAGTGAAGTTCATGGCGCCTCTTTTGGAAAATCCCGAACACCCGTTCGTCGTCATCATCGGCGGCAGCAAGGTTTCTTCGAAGATTTCCGTTCTGGAAAGCATGCTGAAGACCTGTGATACGATCATCATCGGAGGAGGCATGGCCTATACGTTCCAGTCTATTCTCGGACACAAGATCGGCAAGAGTTTGGTCGAACCCGATTTCTTCCAGACCGCAAAGGATTTTCTTTCCAAGGCCAAGGAGAAAGGCGTGAAAGTGATTCTTCCCGTAGACAACGAGTGCGGAGACACCTTCGACGAGAATACGCCGGTCACCTATGTTGACAGCAATGAGATTCCTGACGACAAAATGGGGATGGACATCGGTCCGAAAACCGTAGCGTTGATCAAGAATGCACTGAAAGGCGCCAAATCCGTTGTATGGAACGGTCCGATGGGAGTGTTCGAATTCGCCAATTTTGCCAAAGGAACCCAAGAGGTCGCAATGGCGTTGGCTGAATGCAAAGGGACGACGGTCGTCGGCGGCGGCGATTCCGTGGCGGCGATCAACAAGTTCCATTTGGCCGACAAGGTTTCCCATGTGTCCACCGGTGGCGGCGCTTCGTTGGAGTTCCTTGAGGGGAAGAATCTTCCCGGCATTGCCGCATTGGAGAAAAAATAATGAGAGACGCCTATATTGCCGGAAACTGGAAGATGAACCTCACCCCTTCGGAGGGGGCGAGGCTTGCGAGGGAATTGGCCGCGGCATTGAAGGACTCGAAGACCAAAGTGATGGTCGCTCCGTCGTTTGTCAGTCTTCCCGCCGTCGTCGAAGCGGTGAAGGGCAGCCATATCATCGTGGCGGCCCAGAACATGAATGACCATGAAAGCGGAGCGTTCACCGGTGAAGTAAGCGCCGAGCAACTGCTCGACCTAGGGGTTCGTACCGTGATTCTCGGACACAGCGAACGAAGACATATCTACGGCGAGACCAATGAGTTGATCAACCGCAAGGTGCTCTTCGCCCTCCAGAACGGGATGGATGTCATCCTCTGCGTTGGTGAGACGCTTCAGGAACGGGAGGGAGGAAACTTGGAGAAAGTTCTTTCCGACCAGATCGGCATCGGCCTGAAAGGGGTCGCGAAGGATCAGATGAAGCACATCACCATCGCGTACGAACCGGTGTGGGCGATCGGAACGGGGAAAACGGCGACGCCCGAGGATGCCGATGGAGCTCATGCTTACATCCGATCCTTGGTAGCGGGACTGTACGACTCCACTGTTGCAGAAGATCTGATAATACAGTATGGTGGTTCAGTGAAAGCTGCCAATGTCAAAGCGTTGATGGCAAAGGAAAATATCGACGGTGCCCTTGTGGGCGGTGCGTCATTGTCCGTCGGTTTGTTCCTTCCCATCGTCGATTTTGATAAGTAAAATCGGAGAAAACTATGGGTGTGTTGAGTGTGATTCTGTTGGTGCTGTTCATTGTTGTGTGCCTGCTCCTCATTTTCATCGTGGCGATCCAGGATGAAGACAGCCAGGGATTGGGCGGAATTTTCGGTGGAACGAGTAATTCCGCGTTCGGTTCCCGTGTAGGGAGCGTGGTCAACAAGGCCACGGCGATTCTGGGCGGTGCGTTCATGGTGCTGGCGTTGATCGTCGCTCTCTTGAACAAGGCTCCTTCCCAGGACAAACTCCTTGAGCAGGTGCAGACGAACCAGGTCCAACAGACTACGGAATGGTGGAATCAGAGTTCTGATGCCGCCAGTCAGACCACCGCTCCTGCGAGCAAGTGAGGAGCGTTTGGAAGGTACCGACCGTCGTATGCGGTCGGTATCGTGTTTTGCAAGGATTGAAGCATGAGAGTTTGCATCTTGTATGCGGGGGCGGGCGGTGACAACGAACGGCTGAAAAGGATGTCCGGGGCGCTCGCCAAAGGGATTGAGTCAAACGGCAATACCGTCGACATGTTTGATATGGCTTTGGAAGAAGGTCGAAAGATTTCCTTTTATGACTATGTCGTCATAGGTACGGAATCAATGACGTTTTTTGGGGGAAAAATTCCCCAGATAGTGACGTCTTTTCTGCGAAGCGCGGGAACGGTGAGCGGGAAGCGTTGCATGGCTTTTGTCCGAAAAAGCGGAATGCGGTCGCAGAAGACGCTCTCCACACTGATGCATGCCATGGAAACCGAGGGAATGTACCTTCGCACCAGTGACGTCTTGCCGAATGATGATTACGCCACCGCAACAGGCAAACGCCTGAATGTCGGAAGGGAATAGCAATATAAGGGAGATTTTCTTCATGAAACGATTCGCAGTTGTTCTTGCCGTTGCCGTGCTCTGCGTGGGCGGCCTCTCCGCTGTGGCTGTCAACAGCCCTGCGGCAACCGTATACTTGACGAAGACGACCGTCATCTCGATGGATGAATTGAACGCAAAGGTGAAGACGTATCAGGATGCCTACAGCGCATCAGGACAGGATCCGACGAAAGTGGGTGTCTTGGACGTCCTTAACACGATGATCAACGATGAGTTGTTCCGTCAGGGGGCGACGCGCGACAAAGTCGTCATCACTGACTCAATGGTCGATCAGGCGTACAATCAGGTGAAAAGCCAGTACAATTCGGCCGGAGCGACGGATGATCAGTTCGCCCAGATCATTACGAAGAATTTCGGTTCAGTTGACGCGTACCGTTTCCAGTTGCGGGATCAATTGCTCGTCCAGCAGTATCTGATGCTGAAGGAACCTTCCCTTCTCAATGCGTCGGTTACCATCACCGATGCGGAAATTCAGACGGCGTATCGCCGTAACAAGAGCCAGTTGGTCCTTCCCGAGAACGTAAAACTCAGTCATATTTATATCCCATTTGACAAGAACGACAGTGCCAAGGACGCCCAGGACAAAGCAACGCTCGAACAGGTTGCGAAACAGCTCAAGCAGGGAACGTTGAGTTTCGAGCAGGCGGTGACCCAGTACAGTCAGGATCCCGACAGCAAGGACAAGGCGGGAGACATCGGGTGGCTGACGGTGGACAATACCCAGGCGATCCAGTCCCTTGGGCAGAATTTTGTCGATGTGGCGTTCTCCACTTCAGTGGGGGCGACCAGCGATGTGGTTACGAGCAATTCCGGATATCACATCATCAAGATTCTTGCGCACAATGACGCGAAGTTCCTTGAACT
>JBAXYP010000055.1:0-8793 GCA_041670725.1 Sphaerochaetaceae bacterium | reverse complement strand
CTTTTGTCCGTGAACATGTCCTTCCTTGCGCGCTTTGGAGAGAAGGCAAGAATCTTTTCGCTATTCTGTTGCGTCATGAACCTTCCTGTCAGAAGAAATCGGCGGGATTAAGGCTGATTCCGTTTTGTTCGATGGCAAAATACAACGTCGGGGAAGCGAAATTCGTTCCGCTTGTACCCATGGAACCGATCACCTGCCCTTTGATGACCTTGACTCCACTCTTCACGTCAACATTCTCAAGATGCGCGTAGGTCGTCTTATACCCGTCATCATGGCTGATGACGACGAATCTCCCTCTGCCCTTCTGTTCGTATCCCGCATCCACTACATCTCCGTTGGCCGCCGCGAATACCGCCGATCCGGCCTGTCCTTCGATCAACACGCCATCCAGATTGCCATCATCGGCGGGATCCTCACTTACTTGTCCGAATGAACCGATGATGTTTCCTTTCGCCGGCTTTTGGAACGATACCGTGGCCACTTCCGCAACTTCAGCGATCGTTTGAGTTTGATCCGGAATGAACAGCGTCTGACCAGGCCTGATCATTTCGTTCGTCAGTCCGTTGACTTCCATCAGGGTCTTCCATCCCATGTTATAGGAACGCGCAATGGCGGAGAGCATGTCTCCGTTCTTCACCACATACACTTGTCCGTCCCTGTCGGGAATGCGGAGAGTCACTCCCGGTCTTACCGCATTGACGTTCCTTATTTGGTTGACGGCGATAACCGTCTGGCTTTTTAATCCGTAACTTGCAGCAATACCGGCGATGTCCTCGCCCTCGGCGACAACGTGGTCCAGATACTGCACGCTGAGTTTTGACGTTTCTGCGCTTTTCACGTCGGAAAGGCTCAACGCCGTCGCCCCTCCCTGTTGCACCGCCGGTACGGGATTCTGAGTCGGTGCCTTGACGTCCTTCATTTCCGGTACGGTAACGACGGGCGCCTCGGTAACAACCTGAACCGCGGGTGTCGTCGGAGGCAAAGGGGTGACGACCGTTTCCGTCCGTGCAGCGTCCGCAACCTGTGTTTCGGGCGGGAACAATGCATTCCAACCCAACATCACGGCAAGGACGCATACACCGACGCACAATACGATGACAAGGATCAGGACCTTCCTGTTGCCTCCGGAAGACCAAGAGGTTTTTCGTCTCTCATTGCGTCCCTGCATGTCATCGTAACTGTCTCTTCCCATACCTCGACAATCCTTATCCTTGTGAGTACTATAAAACAATCATGGGCCGGAGTCAAAGCAAAAGAGTATACCACATCTTTCTTACCGCCACATTCGCCGCTCTTTTTATTCTTGCATTTCGTTTGCTTTTTGTCATCATTCCAGGGACGAAAACGAAGAAATATGAAGATCCAATCGTTTCCGAACATGTCGTAAGGGGTACGATCTACGATAGAAACGGAAGAATCCTCGCCATAGAGACGCCGTACACCAGTCTGTATTTCCATCTTTCAAAAATGAAGGACGTCAAACATACCGCTTCGCTGCTCTCGCCTTACCTCGGCATGAGCGTCGACGAAATCACGCGGCAGGCGTCACGGTACACCACCTACGCCTTAATCAAAAAAAAGCTCGACGACACATCCGTACCCATGCTCAGCAAAGTAATTGCGGACAACGGTCTTTCACAAGAGGTATCGCTGGAATCCCATACGGGACGCACGTACCCCGCAAGTTTTCATGCATCACAATTGATCGGTTTCGTCGACGGACAGTCCCATGGTCTGGAAGGGATCGAGGATACCGAAGACGATAATCTGTCCCCTTTGCCTGCAGTCGGCAGCAAGGACATCACATACGGCCAGGACATTACGCTGACGCTGGACGTGGACATCCAGTATTTGCTTGACCTCCAGCTCCAATCCATTGCGAACACCCATCATCCAGACTACGCGGCGGGCATCGTCCTCGATGCGAAGAACGGCGACATTCTCGCCATGGGCAGTTACCCATGGTACGACGCATCCGACCTTTCCTCCTCGACGGAGACATCGAGGATCAACCACGCTGCGAATTATCTGTACGAGCCGGGCTCGGTATTCAAAATCTTCTCACTCGCCGCAGATATGGAAATCGGTCAGGCGGATTTCTCCACCCCGTTCGTCTGCGACGGTTCGTATACGTTTTCCGGCATCACCATCAATTGCCACGAACCCCACGGAGTGGTCACACCCCGGGAGATGATCGCAAAAAGTTGCAACGGAGCCATCGCCAATTGGAGTCGCCAGACCGATCCGAGGCTCTTCTATGGAAAACTGTGCGATTTCGGTTTCGACGGCTCCTACGACATCGATCTCCCGTCCCGAAGCAGGGCAAGACTCCGCGATCCGTCACAGTGGTCGGAACGAAGCGAGGCGACCCTCAGTTTCGGACAGGAACTGTCCGTTACGGCACTTCACCTCGCAGTCGCCGCAACGACGTTCGCCAACGGAGGGACACTCGTCAAACCGCACTTGCTGCTTAGGCGTTCCGAAGGGACTCCTACGGGAGACAAAGGCAGAGTGGTCTACGAAAGGAAAAGGGAAACCGGCGCACAGGTCGTATCATCCGAAGTAGCATCGCAGATCCTTTCCTTTATGCAAACAGCCACTGAAGATGGGGGAACCGCAGTAAAGGCAAGGGTACCCGGCGTACAGGTCGCCGCAAAAACGGGAACCGCGCAAATCCTCAATCCGGAGACGAACAGCTACGCCGACGGTTCGGTTCTTGCTTCCACAATCGCGCTTGTGCCGGCAGACGATCCCACATACATCATCTATATTGCGGCGGGCAACCCAAAAGGCGACACCATCTGGGGCGCGAACATCGCCAGCCCGGCGGTCGGAAAAATAATCCGGGGATTGGTCAGCCAGGGGAAGCTGGTCAGTTCCCTGTCCCGTCCTGCGCTGTAACCCGTCCTTCCACCAAATACAACGTGATCTCGCAGAAACGTTTATTCGAGAACAGCCGTTTCTTGACGAAATCACGTCTGCTCAGGATACGTACGGACGCACCGTAGGTATTCTGAGCACGCTTCAGCGCCGCGTCGTAGTCTGTGTCAACGATGGTATATACCTGCATATCGCTTACAGGATGAATTTCGACAGATCCTGATCCTCCAGAATTCCCTTCAGATGCTCGTCGACGTATTGTGCGGTGATCATCACGGTCTGTCCATCCAGCTCGTCCGCATTGAACGACAACTCCTCCAGCATTTTCTCCATGATGGTGAACAACCTGCGTGCCCCGATGTTGTCATTGGTCGAATTCATCTGGAACGCGATCTGGCTGATCCTATGGAGCGCTTCATCAGTGAACTGAAGATCCACTCCTTCGGTTTTCAACAACTGCTGATACTGCTTTGTGATTGCGTTCTTCGGTTCGGTAAGAATCCTGAAAAAGTCTTTCTCCCTCAGTTCGTTCAATTCCACCCGCAAAGGGAAGCGCCCCTGCAACTCGGGAATTAAATCGCTGGGCTTCGAGACGTGAAATGCGCCGCTTGCGATGAACAAAATGTGCGTCGTATCCACGACTCCCCATTTCGTACTTACCTTTGTACCTTCGACGATCGGGAGAATATCGCGTTGTACACCTTCCCGCGAAACATCGAGATTCCCGCTACTGGGACCGGAGTTGGCGATCTTGTCGATCTCGTCGATGAAAACGATCCCCATTTGCTCGACGCGCTCCCTGGCGACGTCCACGGCCTTGTCCGGATCAACGCTCTTCTCCACTTCCTCTTCCTGAAGGATCTCCCTCGCACGATGAATGGGCACCTTCCGCTTTTTCACGCCGCCGCCCCCTCCGAACAACGAACCGATGCTGTCCATCGCGCTGCGGATATCCTCGCTGTTTCCGGAACCGAACATCTCGATGCCTATTTGCGGTTTGTTGGCGACGGCAACCTCCACTTCCTTGTCCTCAAGTTTTCCTTCGCGGAGCATCTGGCGGAATTGCTCACGCGTCGTATCCACGTACTGTCCGAAGGAAGCGTCCGGCCTCGGTGATTGGGGCACGGGATTGACCAAAAGGTCGAGAAGCCGGTTCTCCACACGATCCTTGACGGCGTCGCTGACGTTGCACGCCATCTCCTGTTTCACCTCGTTGACGGCGATTCCCATCAGGTCCCTGATGATCGACTCGACATCACGGCCGACGTATCCCACTTCGGTGTATTTCGTCGCCTCCACCTTGATGAACGGGGCGTTGGAAAGCTTTGCGATGCGACGCGCGATTTCCGTTTTCCCGACGCCCGTGGGTCCGATCAGAATGATGTTCTTCGGGGAAACCTCGTCGCGGATATCCGCGGGGAGACGTTTGCGTCTCGTCCTGTTTCTGATGGCGACGGCGATGGTCCGCTTTGCGTCATCCTGTCCAATGATGTATTTATCCAGTTCCCCGACAATCTCGCGGGGTTTCATTTCATCCAATGTCTTTCTTCCCGGCAATGCGTTCATGATGCTTTCAATTCCTCCACAATGATGTTGGTGTTGGTGAAAATGCAGATCTGGCTGGCGATCTCGATACTTTTGCGGGCGATCTCTGCGGCGCTCATCCCAGAGGATGCATCCAGATACGCAAGCGCCGCCGCGTATGCGTATTCTCCACCGCTGCCGATGCCGATGGCATCCCCTTCAGGATCGATAACGTCCCCGACACCGTCGATCAGGAAAATCTTGTCCCCGTCGGTGGCGAGCATCATCGCCTCCATTTGGCGCATTTGCTTGTCGGTTCTCCACTGCTTCGCAAGATCGACCGCTGCCCGGGTGATGTCGCCGGAAAACTTCTTGAGTTTCTGTTCAAACAGTTCGCTCAATGTAAACGCGTCCGCCGTTCCTCCCGCAAACCCGATGATGATCTTTCCGTCATACAGTCTCCGCACCTTGTGGGCGTTGCCTTTCAGCACCACCGTATTTCCCTGGGTAACCTGACCGTCTCCGGCAATAGCCACCGAGCCATTTCTCCGAACTGCGATGATCGTAGTTCCTTTGAGTTGTTCCATTCGTTCACTTCCTTCCATGGGGGTGGCATTCCTTGACCACCATCGCCAGTCGTTGTTGGGTCACGTGGGTGTAGATCTGAGTCGTCGAAATGCTCTTGTGCCCGAGCATTTCCTGAACGGTCCTGATATCCGCGCCATGTTCCAAAAGATCCGTCGCAAAACTGTGACGAAGCACATGAGGAGTGAAATCCTTCTGCCACCCCAGACGCAACCGATACGTATCAAACATAGTATGAACGGTACTCATCGGCAAGCGCATTCCTTTGTTGGAGACGAAAAGCAGGTCAAGAACGGTCGGGTCGACAATCCCCCTTTCCCGTTGCATCTCCCGTTTCATCGGCAAATAGGAACGGATCACATCCCTCGTCGTTTCGGTGAAGAACACATACCTCATCTTGTTTCCCTTGCCGACGATCCGAATCTGCCTGCCGCCCATCTCCAGCATTTCTTCGGTAACGGACAGGGCTTCGCTGATGCGGCACCCCGTATCAAACAAAAACAGGAAAAGGAGATGATCGCGCGTCGAAGGGAAATCCCCATACGGGAGAGAGAGAAGTTGCCGTACTTCCGCAGCAGAAAGGACCGACGGCAAATGAGCCTGATTTTTACGAACAGCGATCCCCTCGAACGGATTTTCCGTCACGCTCTCCTTGTCCAAGAGATATCCGTAGAAAGTCCTCAGGCTGGAGATGGCGCGATTGATGGACGCTTCGCAATATATTCCGCCCGCCCGCATTCTGCCCACGTACATCCTCGCGTCCTGTGCGGCGACATCGGAGAATCCGATGCCGATCCCCTCGCAGAACGCACCGAACTGACGGATATCCGTCTCATAAGCGATGACGGTATGGGGACTGTAGGAACGCATATCCCTGAGATAGACGAGGAAATCACCCAACAGAT
Source organism: Sphaerochaetaceae bacterium (assembly GCA_041670725.1). Lineage (GTDB taxonomy): Bacteria > Spirochaetota > Spirochaetia > Sphaerochaetales > Sphaerochaetaceae > RUG023. The sequence goes on along the minus strand of JBAXYP010000055.1, from coordinate 2,899 downwards.
CCATACGCATATCCTACCACACCTTCAGGGGATGGGGGAATACGGGACAGCCTTCGTCGACCAACCGTATCCCGCCTTCGAGGATCGTCCCGTCAACGGTGAACAAGAATACGTCGCGTCCCACATCAAGCGCCTCTGAAGCGAGCCGCGACAAGACCCCTCCGGACGGAGGCTGGAGGAGGATCGTCATCCGTGACAGGCCGACAAGTACGTTCCACAACGACAATGTGGAATGCCATGACCGATCTTCCCCGGGAAAAAACGGGCTGAGAACGGCAAGATTGCGTCTGCAGGAAAAGGGTCGAAGGATGTCCGCCGTCACTGCGACGCCGGATCCTCCCAGCGAAAGTACGGCATCCAGGAGCCGTCGATCGCTTCGGGAAACGACGCCGCACACGAGAGCGCACCCCTGCCCGACGAGCAGGTGCGCAAGATGTTCCTCCTCCCTGCGGGTACGTGCGTTTCCGAACAATGGTCCGGCCACCGTCACAAGGGGAAGGGATGGCATGCTTCCCCGGTACAACAGGAAACAGGGAGGATCAGGAAGTTCGGAAAGCAACGGAGGGTACTTCTTTTCCCCGATGACGAGAATGCCGATTCCCCGGGAACGCAACAAATCAGAGAACCCCCGGGCTTTCAAAGTGAACGGCGGATTCTCCCCGCAAGCCACCCAATGCCGTTTCACCCGGTTGGGAGCGTCCATCGCGCACAAGGCGCATGCAGTATCCCACTCCATATCGGGAATACCGGAAGAAAACGATGATCGCTTCAACCAAAAAACAAGTTCGTGACGACTTTCACCAGCAGGAGCGCAAGTACGACGATCAGCATCGGTTTGATTACCTTCGCACCGTTTTTGAGCGCAAGACCGCTGCCGATGTATCCGCCCGCGATGGACGAGAGCGCACAGGGGATACCGATCCGATAGTCGATGTTTCCGCTGACGGCGAACGTGATGAGCGCAGCGATGTTGCTCGCAAGGTTCACGACCTTCGTGGTCCCCACCGCCTTCAGAAGCTCCAGACCGACAACCGCGGAGAAGATCCACGTAAGGAACATCCCCGTCCCCGGGCCGAAGAATCCGTCATAGCAACCGATGACAAGTCCAGTCGCCGCACTGACCGCAATCTTGTGACGGCATTCCTTCGCCCGTCCGAAATCAGGCTTCGCCAACGTAAGCACGGCGATCACAGGAACGAGAAACAACAACAGATATTGAAGATACACCCCATTGAACACCAACGCGAGATGGCTTCCCACGACCGAACCGCACATCGAGCACAGGAACGCGACCACGGCGACGGACCAGTCGATGTCATGGCCCTTCGCGTACCGGATCGTCGCGATCGTCGTCCCGCATGAGGAAGAGAACTTGTTGTTGCCCAGAGCCATCGTCGGAGGAAGACCAAAGGCGGCGTAGGCGGTCAGACTGATGAGACCTCCGCCGCCGGCGATGGAATCGATCACCCCGGCGAGGAACACCAGAGGGCAAAGCGCCCAAAGAATATGAAGATCACTCATCATCCTGCCCCTTGTGGTACGTATCATAGGCCGCACGCATGTCTTTCGTGCTTACGTGGGTATAAATCTGCGTTGTCTTTATGTCACTGTGTCCCAGAAGCATCTGTACGCTTCGCAGGTCCGCCCCCCCCTCAAGCAAATGGGTGGCGAAGCTATGCCGGAGCGTATGGATATGCGCCGCCGGCATACCTACTCGGGAACGGTATAGGGAAAATCGCTTGGCGACCGCCTGACGCGTCAACGGTTTCCCGCTTTTGCCGACGAACAGATGTTTTTCTCCGGGACGAGAGGAGACCAGACGGGGGCGCACTTCGGAAAGATACGTAAAAAGGTAGGAAAGCGCGACATCCCCCAACGGCACAATGCGCATCTTGTTGCGTTTGCCAAGCACCCTCACGCTTCCGTTGTCGATGCTTCCCACGAACAGTCCCGTCGCCTCGCTGACGCGGAGTCCGCAACTGTAAATCATCTCGAACATCGTGCGGTCGCGTACCCCGAGGTCGTCGTCGACAGGAATCGAGTCAAGCAACCTGTCCACGTCGTCGACGGACAAAGCCCCGGGAAGCGCAAATCCCGTCTTCGGCGCCTTGATGCGACGGGCGATGTTGTCTTTCCTGATCCGCTCTTCCACGAGAAACGAAAAGAACGTCCTGAGGGCGGAGAGATATTTGCCCATCGTGCGTCCCGTATCGTTCGTCGACTTCTTCACTGAAATGAGAAACCGTTGGATATCGTCGGTCGTCGACGTCTCAACGGGAACTTTCGTCTGTTCGAGAAAAGACAGGAATTCATTGGCGATCGGTATATATACGGCAACCGTCGCCCGGGAAAGGCGACGCTGCACGAAGAGATATTCTTCAAATTGTCGAGAAAGATCGCTGTCCTGCCCGTTCATGCGCCGTCATTCGGCCCCTGTTCGGATGGAGTGTCGTGTTCCCCGTAACGGAGAACCGCGGGAATGCTGAAATCGCCGCCGGGGCCCTGCGTCCCTTTGCCGATCTGTTTCTGCAAATCCTGCCATCGATTGATCTGGATGGTCCCTGCGGGATTCTGCTGGATCGTCGTTTTCGCCGCGGCTCCGTCCGCGGGCTTCTGCAGGGAAGCCGACGCTGCCGAAGCCGGATTCGTAGGAATGGCGAACCGCTTGCTTGCCGAAATGGTGTCCGCCTCCGAACCGACGACCTCTTCCTTGTGCTCAAAGCCGGTGGCTACGACGGTCACCTTGATCCGATCACCCAATTCGGGATTGAACGCTTGTCCTGCGATAATCAACGCGTTTTCGTCGCAGTTCTGGGTGATCAGTTCGACCACATCCTCGTATTCCTGGAGGGTGAGGTTTTCCGATCCGGAAAGGTTTACCAGCACGCTCTTCGCACCT
>JBAXYP010000054.1:0-8831 GCA_041670725.1 Sphaerochaetaceae bacterium | reverse complement strand
CCCGCCTCTTACGACAAGGCGGGAATTCTTCCGCCGTCGGTAGATCTGAAGCGTATCAGCACATTGTACAAGGAATACGGAAAAGCCATTTTTCCCAAACGGCAGTCCATGCTGTTTGGTTCCTTATTCATCGACAAGTATGATTCTGCGCCGCTTGAGCAATTCCTTCAGGAAATGTTCCGGGACGTTCCTCTTTCCGAGGCGACGGTTCCGGTCCTTGTGATGAGCTACGACATTTCGGGAACGGGACGTCCTTTTCCGCTCTGTTCCTACGATGACCATCAGTTCCGTTTCTGGGAAGCGGCGAGGGCGTCGTCCGCAGCTCCCACGTATTTCCGGCCCGCATTTTTTACCGACAGAAAGACTGGTGAAAATCTTGTCCTGCTTGATGGAGGCGTAGTTGCGAACAACCCGGTACTGTACGCCTATGCGCATGCAAGGAAGCTGTATCCCGATTGTCAGAAATTTCACATTCTTTCCCTTTCGACGGGCAGGGCGGAACTGAATCTCCAAATTTCAAAAAAGACGGGAGTCATCGGGTGGCTCGATCCATCCCAAGGCGCGCCGATCCAAAAAATTCTCAACGCCGCCCAGGATCAGAGCGCAGAAATATTCGCCGAAAGCAACCCGAACATCTCATATTGCAGGGTCGGGCATGCCTTGAGAAACAGTTACAAGATGGACGTCACCACGGAAGAGGCGATGACTAACATGGAAGAAGAAGCCGAAGAAATGTTCGAGGAAAAAGAAGTGGACATGAAAGCGTATGCAAAACTCCTTTCAACACGTACCGTGTTCGATCAATTGAAACTCGGACTAGTGGGACCACAACCGTTAGCGCTCGAGGCACAAGACCATGCATCCCAAGCAACAGGCGCTTGAAGACCAACTTCGTCGCATGTGCGACGCCCTGGACAACCATCTCGAGGATATGTTCGGAAACCGATATCCCCTCCATCCCAACAGGCTGGAACGCGGGCAAGCCGCATCCGTCGCCTATGACGGCCTTTTTTCCACCGGCACCCAGTTTACGATGGGATACGGGAGCGTCTCCGGCAGAGGATACATCGTCGACATCGATATCTGTACGCTCGAGAGGGTGAGACCCGAAGACAGGGAAACGATCGAAGCGGAAGCGACCAGGTATCTACGTCGAATTCTTCCCCTTTATCTGCCGAACCGCAATCTGTCACTGGTGAAGGACGGCAGAGTGTGGAAACTCATCGGAGACTTTTCACTCGGAGAAAATTGATAAGACACTCCGTATCTTCTGCCGGTATGACGCGACAAATGCGGGGAACGACTTTGGTCGATGTCCTTTGCTGTCGTCGCTGATCACACGGACGACCATACAAGGGACGGAAAGTCTGTTCGCCGCATAGGCTACGGAGAAACTTTCCATGTCGCAGGCGAGAATCCCCAATTCATCGGATATATACCGGTGAGAGGAAAGATACGACCTGGTCAAGAACAGATCGGCAGTCCCGATGATTCCCCTTTTGCCTGTAATACAAGGGTTGTCCCATAAAGGAAGGAATCCTAACGTATTGACTCCGTCCCCCTCTGGAAGTTCACATCTTTTTAACTTGAAAGCAGTAAGATCAACATCATACTGACATACGGAAGTTCCGACCACCACGTCCCCGATCTCCAGTCCGTCTGCAACTGAACCGGCGAATCCCACGCAAACAACCAAGTCTGGCCTATTTGTTTGGACTGCTTCCAAAGTCCGTACGGCACTCTGTACCTTGCCGACCCCGACAACGGCGCGGGAAAATCCCGTGGCGTCCCCCAATTCTTCCGCACTCGCCGCAACCGTGAGGATCCGTCTCATATTGCGGCAAGCTCCTTGCGGATCGAAGTGATGTCAAGTCCGTATTTCCGCTCCCGGATCGTCCGTCCCACTGCAAGGTACGCCAAGGTCGCGGCCTTCTCTGCCGCAACGGGAAGGTCGTTTCCCCTCAGGACCAGAGCGGTGACGATCGCGTCAAACAAATCTCCTGTACCGGGAATGGACACGGGAATGCGCCCGAAAGGAAGAAGCGCCCCGTCCAATGCCACCGCCCAGCCTTCCCCAACCTTCATGCCGGTGATCATCCTGTGCCGTCCCGGCAATGCATCGCACCATGACGGATCGGGTGCCCCCGACATACCGGACAGCAACCGCGCCCCGGCGACGTTCGGCATCAGAAGGAACGCGGAGGGCGCAAGCGCATCACGCAATGCCTCCGCAAGGAAGCCATCCTCACCAATGACGGGATCGCAAAACAACAAAGTCTCCGGTTGGGAGGAGACGAACGCGGCGGTGGCATGCACCTCCGCAACCGAAACGAAGCGGGAAGTAAGAATCCCATCAAAGCGATACCCCATCCTCATCCAGTGTCCCAGGATTCCGCAAAACCCATCGGTAAGTTCCTGGCGAAAGGGATCGAGGAATCCCTTCGGTTGTACGGAACTGACGGCCGTCGCCACCGGACACGCCTCGACGCCGAGCATTTCCAAAACACAACACATCACGGTCATCGAACTCGAACCAAGGGAAGGGATGTCGGAGAATAACGCACAACGCTTCGGCATACCGAAACAGTACACCTGTTTCACAATCGGGACAAGGTGTGGTATTGTTGGAAAAACACCACCTGTCCCAGGAGCATGCCATGCTGATGTATGATAACCGGACCAGACTTCCTATCGCTGATAATGAAATTGATCCTTTCGCAAGAGAGCTTCCCACAAAAAAAGAGGTGATGGAAGCTCTTTCCCCCATGATCCTCTCCGCTTCGGGCTGGCGAAAAGTATTCGCCAAAAGCGGGGATGAAGAAGACAAAACGTCGCTGATCACCCATGCGGACGCCGTACTCGTCGCCTACGCCGCCCTGATCCTTTGTGAACATCTTCTTTCATCCAATCCTACGCCGACGGTCCTTGTCGGCGTCGACACTCGTCCGACCGGACCCACGATCGCGGACATCGCCATCCGCATGTTTCTTGCCAGAAAAATCAAGGTACGGTATCTTTTCATCACGGCCGCTCCCGAAATCATGGCCTACAGCCTAAGGGGAGAGGAACGAAGCGACGCGTTCTTTTATATCAGCGCAAGCCACAACCCGATCGGCCACAACGGCATCAAGTTCGGCGCCGCCGGCGGCGTCTACCCCGGTTCGACGACCAACGCGTTCGCCGACAAAATGCGCGCCATGGCGAAAGACGAACAAAACATCGGACTGGTCGGCAAACTTTCCGCCTCCGTCAAGCCTTCCGCCATGGACGAAGTGCTCCGAAACGTCGACAAAGAAAAAAACAACGCGCTCGCGACATACAAGGCGTTCGTACTGGAGACGGGAAACACCACGGAAGCGGCGCTTGCTTCCAATTTGAAGGCCTATCCGTACGGCATCTTCGTCGACTTCAACGGTAGCGCCAGGTCGGACAGCATCGACATGTCGTTCCTCCGGGAGATCGGGGTTTCCCTCTCCACGATGAACGATCAGCCCGGGCAGATCGCACATGCAATTGTCCCGGAAGGCGCGAACCTTGAACCATGCAGGAAAGCTCTCGAGGCAAAACATCGCCAGGACCCTCTGTTTATGCTCGGTTACATGCCGGATAACGACGGAGATCGGGGGAATATCGTCTGTCAGGACAACGCCCTTCGCAAGGCGGTCATACCCGACGCACAGGAGGTGTTCGCCCTGGTGACGATGGCCACTTTGAGCGAAATGCGGTTGGACAATCCGGATGCGAACCTGGGCATAGCGGTAAATGGCCCTACATCCTTGAGGATCGACCGTATCGCCGACTGCTTTGACTGCAAAGTGTTCCATAGCGAGGTCGGGGAGGCGAATGTCGTCCAGCTTGCCGACCAACTCCGCAAAAAGGGATATCTGGTGAAGATTCTCGGGGAGGGATCCAACGGGGGGAACATTACGCAACCGGCTCGGGTGAGGGATCCCATGAACACCATCGTCACGCTGCTCAAGCTTCTCGGAGATCCACGGATTCTCCGGTATTGGTGCAGATTGAACAAACTCGACGTTCCCGGCAAGATTTCCATCGGAACGGCTCTTCGCGCTTTACCCGTTTTCACCACCACCGGCGCGTTCGAAAAAGATGGGAAAATGCATGTGCACACGGATCCGAAAACATTGAAAAACGCCTATGAGAGACTGTTCCTTAAGGAATATGAGGAAAAAAAGGAAGAACTGAAGAACAGATGGGGACTGTACGGCTATACCGTCTACCAAATGGAAGGTACTTCGTGCGTCGCGGGAATTGGTGAGGAACACCGCCACGCGCCGTACAAAGGCGGTTGGAAAGCCTGTTTCACCGACAAATACGGGGTGGAATGCGCGTTTATCTGGATGAGACCCAGCGGCACCGAACCTATTTTCCGCGTTCTTGCCGACAGCGAAGGGGATAATAAGGAACGACATGACTGGCTCCTGTCCTGGCACCGCTCCATGGTGGAACGTGCCGATAACGGAATGGCATGATTTTTATCGTTATGCGTCATCCCAGATCTCGTTGAGCAATCCGTTGAGGGTTTCCTCACGCTTCCGTTTCCCCTTCAGCTCGCATTCCCATACGACGATCACCCGGTATCCCATCGACAGGAGTCTGGCGACGTTGCGTTCATCCCTTTCCTTGTTCCTTTGGATTTTTTTCTCCCAGAATTCCCTGTTGGTGGACGGCATGCGGAAGGCAGCGCATTCATGACCATGCCAGAAACATCCGTTGAGAAAGATGACCGTATGATACTTGGGGAGCACGATGTCTGGCTTTCCGGGAAGTCGTTTGTCATTGACCCGAAAACGAAGTCCCTGCCGGAACAGGAACCTTCTGACGCAGAGCTCCTCCTTGGTGTCCCTCCCTTTGATGGAAGCCATTATTCGACTCCGCATCTCGGGGGTGAATACATCGCTCACACGCTCAAACCCGCGATGGCCGCACCGATCGTCGGCGAGTCTTCAATCTTTACCAATACGGCGTACCGTCCAAGTTCACGCTCGAGATACTGTTGGAGGTAGTATTCCGTATCCCTCCTGAGGAACTCGGTCTTATAAAACGTCGTACCGTCGGCATTGATGCAGACCGGACGGCGGGGATCGGTTCCCGATCCGCAGGCAAGAACCGCGGAAGCGAGGTTCGCCGCCGTGAGTTTCGCCGCTTTGCCGATGATTGCATCGATGATGTACCACAGCGCTATGGCGTCGTTTTCATTCCCGTCGACGCACTTCACCAAGTCATAGTTCTTGTTGAACGGCATCTCCAGATAATTGCTCATCACCGTGGTGGAAAGCGGTTTTACCGTGGCGAATCTTTCGGCGAACGTTTGGGAAAGCACCCCTGCCTCAATGGCCTTTTCGATGCACAGTTGACATTGCGGACCGAGATACGCGCCGCTGATCATCTTTTCGAAATGATAAATATCCGGTTGCTTGGTGGTGGAAAAGAAAAGTTCGTCAAGTTTTCCCGGACGTCCGGAGAAGTTTCCGCTCTCCACATTGATGATTTGTTTGCCTGGTTTCAGGGAGGGAAGCTTGACGACATTCCGGTTGTTTTCGACATAAGCGACATTTGTGCCGGTTCCCAAAATAAAACCGATGTATCCGCCAAACGATTTTCCCGCTTCGAAAGACTGCCCGGCGAGGAGCGTAGCGACGGTATCGTTCAAAACCGCCACTTTCTTGCGGGAAACGTCATGCCCACGGCGCGCAAGCTCATCGAGGAGGTTTTTCCCCACCGGTTTTCCGATCACCTCCGGCGCCTTGATCTCTTTGCTGAACATGATGGGGATCCCGTCATGTTCCGGCGTGATGCTCGCCGCATAGGAAAAACAGAAACCGATACGATCGCTCTTGTCGATCAGGCGCTCGACTTCATCGGCGAATGCGCCGAAGAACTCCTTCGCCGACACTTCCCTCGTTAAGCCGGGCATCGCCGTTTTCTTGAAATCAGAGATGACCGGCTTCCCGTCCGTGCCGAACGTCACCAAACATGTACGGAAATTGGTACCGCCCGCATCCAGAACGATCACATTCTCCCCTACGGGAACGGAATCCTGCACTTCCACGTACGTGGGAATCATCGCAAGGGAACCGCCTTTCCCGGCAAGACCCATTCCCATTTCCGTCTTGAACGCATCCAACAGTTCATGCATGTCCACGCATTCGGGACCGACGCCCCACTTTTTCAGAAACCGCCGCGTACGGGAAACGACCTCATCCATTCTGACCCTCCATCTCGATAGCGTATTGTAATTCATGCCGTGGGAACATATCAATCATCAATAAGCAACTGATCCTCTTCGATGGTAAGGCCTTCCCCCTTTACGTTCCTTATGAGAAACGATCCTTTCACGTGAACGGGAACGGACAGGCGCTTGCCCCTCACCCAAACATCCACGTCCGTCTCGATGGGATCCATATGTTCCTGAACGAGGACGAGACGCATCAGTCCCGCCAATCCCATCCCTTCGGGAAACCGGGGCGTCAGCGTCCCGTCAAGCACCGCCTCGCCTTCCTTCCAATCGTGGACGGTGAGATAGACGCGGGCAACCTCGTCCAGAGGACCGCCCGCAGATGAAAGAAACCGTTGCAACCAGTTCTGGGCTTCTTGTCGTTGCGGCACGCATGAAAGGTATGAACCGATATCGCTCCCCGTCAGCACAAGTTTCGAAGGAAGCGTCTCCCCTTGTTCCACGAGGAGAACGCACCCGGGCAAAACATATTGCGGAGTCGCCAGAAAACCGGCGCAATTGACGATGGCGCTGTCCGTGACCGCGGCCGTCGCGACGATGACATCATTACGCGTCGGACCTCCGAACAGCGAAGAGACGGCCAGAAAGAAAAGGATGAAAGGAACGCAATGTTTCATCAACCACCATCCTATCACACATCCTCGGGAATATGGTACTATACGGAGTATGCAATCATCGTTCGTAAAGAATAGCTTTCTCTGGTATGATTTGGAAACGTACGGACTGAACCCCCGGTATGACAGAATCGCCCAATTTGCCGCACAACGTACGGATATGGAGCTGAATCCGATCGGTGACCCGATCGTGCTGTACGGAAAGATCAGCGACGACTATCTGCCGGATCCGTTGGCGTGCATGATCACCGGCATCACGCCGGGAGACTATCCCCAAGCGCTTTGCGAATATGATCTCGCCGTCCGGATCAACCAGGAATTCTCCAAACCGAACACCATCGTCACGGGATTCAATAACATCAGGTTCGATGATGAGATGATACGAAGCCTTCTATACCGAAACCTGATGGATCCTTACGAGCGGGAATGGAAAAACAACTGCTCAAGATGGGATATCATCGACTTGGTGCGCGCGGCCCATGATTTCAGACCTGAGGGAATCGGCTGGCCGCCCGCAGCCCAGACCAAACGTCCGGAAGGAATCACTTACCATCCGGTGTTCAAGCTGACCGAACTGACCAAAGCGAACCATATCGACCAGATCGGAGCCCACAACGCTATGGTGGACGTGAACGCTACGATCGCCATCGCCCGTCTGATCAAGGAAAAGCAACCCAGACTGTTCGCCTATGCGCTTCGGAATCGGAGAAAGAACGAAGCGAAAAATCTCGTGGACACGCCATTCGGCGATCCTGTACTGTATACCGCAGGCCAATTCACCAATTCCAACGGATGTACGGCCCTGGTGGTTCCCATCACCCCTGCGCTCGATCTGAACAAATCGATCTACTGTTTCGATCTCTCCAAAGATCCCGCGCCGCTCCTTTCGGCGACGACGGACCAGCTCCCGAACGTCTCCGGTTTATGCAAAATCGCGTTCAACCGTTGTCCGTTTCTCACAAAGGCGAGTCCGGCGTTCCCCGGAGAGGAGACGCTTTCCCGACTCGGCATCGACTGGGCAAGCAGCATGCAACGATATCGGATGATCCAAGAAGACACCTCGTTGATCCTCAAACTCAGGGAAGTCGACGCCGCTGAAATCCGGCCGACGGTCAACGACACCGATTTCCAAATCTACAGCGGCGGGTTTTTCCCCAATGAGGACAAGCCTCAGTTCGACGTGATCCACAGGACGAAACCTGAGGAGATACTCACCCTGAACATCAAATTCAGCGACCAACGAGTTCCTGAAATGGTATTCAGGCACGTATGCAGAAACTGGCCGGAGGCACTGACCGACACACAGAAGCTCCGGTGGAAAAGCTTCTGCGCAAACCGACTTCTCAATCCGCCGGGCGGCGTGGCCATCGACTGGAACTTCTTCAATCGGAAAATCGACGAACGGCTGGAAAGCACGGAGACGGAAGCAAAGCAAAAAACCGTGTTGAAGAAGCTGAAGGATTACGGCAAACGGTTGTACGACGAAGTGCTTTCCTGAAACCTTCCGTCGATGCTTTTACGTAAGAAATAGCTGACGTAACGATATGATGGTAAGAAAGAATCGTGGTTTTTTTACGTTTCCAGACAAAATCCTCTTGCCCATTTTTCCCTTGATTCTGTAGCATCTTTCCTAAATGAAAGGGAATACGATCAGGAAAATCAGTCCGTATCTGTATGTGGCGCCCGCATTGGCGCTGGCGTTCCTGTTTTGCTATAAACCTTTTTTTCTCGCCGTTCTTGACAGTCTGTACCACGTTTCCCAGAACGGGAAGTTGCTGCGGTTCGTCGGATTCGACAATTACAGGATTTTGTTCGCATCGGACAGCTTTCGTGACAGCTGGCGCAACACACTCACCTTCACCGCGTTGTTCGTTCCGGTAAATCTTGTCGTGACGCTCTTTCTGTCGTTCGCCTGCAACTATGCAAGCAAAACGGCGAAGGTCGCGAAGATCGTGCTG
>JBAXYP010000053.1:0-8891 GCA_041670725.1 Sphaerochaetaceae bacterium | reverse complement strand
CTCAAAGCGTACAATCACAATAATAAGGGGGGGGGGAGCCTGCCCCCCCCCTTGTTTCCTGAAAGAAATACGTTATTTCAACGGGAAGTATTTTTCCGGAACCGTAACATCCGTGCCGTGCATATAGCCTTTGCCCATCATGTAGGTGTCTTGGTAGATCAACACATGGTTTTTCGCACGGACGCCAGTATCAACGTTGGTATAGAAGCTACCGTTCCACTGGGCGCCCGGGGTGTACTTGTTGTACGCCTTCATAATGTCAGACAGTTTTGCCAGTTCGCTCTTCCCGTCAAGCACGTTCATCGCATGCTGCCCGAGACCTGCGGTCGTCGTGTATCCATACGAATACGCCCACGTACCGAACCGCCCCGCTCCGCCTTTCTCCACGATGGCGGATTCGACTTTCTTAAGAATGGCGGGGAAATTTCCGGCTTCCGCGGAAAGATCGATGCCAAGAGCGCCAGGATAGCCCATCAACGGAGAAGGAAGGTCCGCTTCGATAAAATATCCGCCATAGGCGAGCAATTGCTTCAGAAGCGGTTCAGTCTCCGCATCGTTGGTGCAGAAGAACGCGGCTTTCTGGCCGTACTTCTCAACCCATGCGGGCACTTTCTCGAGCATGTACTGCTGGGCACCGGGGATGCCGACGTCACTGGTCGGATCAGGTGCGGTCTCCATCACGAATTTCATTCCGAGATCGGCGCAGGTCGCCTTCATGATGGCGGCGCGACGACTCATCGTCTCATAGGAAAGATGACGCGGGAAAGAAATATGGACGAATGTATCGCATCCGAGTTCATGAGCGGTATGGATCATCAGGTAGCCACGGGCGACGAAGTCATTCTGGACGACGAGGTCCGAGGCACTTTCAATAACGGCCGGATCCTCGTGCGCCTCACCGGCGATGGTAAGGATGTCAGGCCTCTTTTCCTTGATCCTACGGAACGCTTCCGTCGTACCGGGAACCGCTTGGTTGACAATGACCGCTTTCATCAACGGATCATCGGCAAGACCTGCGATCACGCTGATGGTGGTCTCGGCTTCGTCCATGAAATTGTCAGGATAGGTCACGTGCTGGATGATACCGCCATCTTTGACCGCACCATACTCCTTGATCAACGCCTCAGCACCCCGGAGATCATCTTCAGACTGAGACACCGTCCCTGTGACGACGCCAATGTGGTATTTCTGGGCGGCCGGTTTTGCGGTCGCGGCGGGTGTCGTGGCAGCGGGTTCGGATGACCCTTGCGCGAAAACGCAGAAAGCCATCAGCAAACAGAGCAATACAGCGAGAGTCTTTTTCATAACGTTCTCCTCACTCCTCATCGTTTAGATGTTATCTATCTTATGGGCAGGATGGGAGACATTGCAAGAAAAATCTGTATTATTATGTAATATTTTCGCTAATTATTGCATACGGGAATCAGAAATGAACGACCTTTGCCTTCGGAATTCGTACAGGAGCACGCCGGTGGCAACGGAAACGTTCAACGAATCGATATGTCCGTTCATCGGTATGGAAACGATACCGTCGCACAAATCCCTTGTCATCCTACGGATTCCGGATCCTTCCGATCCCATCACGATGGCGGTCCGCGAAGCAAATTCCGTCGTGTAGGACGATGTGCCTTGCATATCCGCACCATACACCCAGAATCCGCCGTCCTTCAGCTTTTTGATGACACGATTCAAGTTCGCTTCCACGGCCATCGGAACGTATTGGGCCGCCCCAGAGGAAACTTTGGTCACCGTCTCGGTGGAGCTTGCGGAGTTCCGCTCCGGCACGATGACAAGATCGACGGAAAATTGGTCCGCCGAGCGGAGAATAGCGCCGAGATTGTGCGGATCGGTTATCTCGTCGAGGATCAACACGAGGGAACCTCTCCCTTCGGCAAGAGATGAGAGAAACTGATCGACCGTCGTCTGGATCAACCGGCCGCCACCCTTTCGCGGACCACCGATATCCAAGACGACGCCACGATGATCGGCACCCGGCATCATCCGATCCATTTCATTCGGACTGATACGCTTGATGGCGATTTTCCCGGTAAGCATCGCCGCCCGTTCCACATCGGCGTACGCCTTCCCGACCGATCGGGAAACGTACAAAGTCGACCCCATCGCGGCGACCTTGATCGCTTCTTCAATGTTATGCTTGCCGTAGACTTTTTCGCCCATCATCCACCTCATTGCTCATACACGACTGGTGACGGATGCTCGTCAGAACCCATCGTTTCGGCAAGTTCCTGCATCAACTTCCTCGCCTTCAGTCCAAGGCGTTTCGGCGTTTCGACCTGAATTTTGATATACAGGTCGCCGCGTTCCGTACTGTTCAGTTTCGGAGCTCCCTGACCACGGACTCGAAGCAGTTTCCCGCTCTGTGTCCCGCCCGGGATGTTCACCTTCAATATGGAATTGTCCCAATTGGTCACTTCGATGTCCGTACCTAACGCCGCTTGCGGAAAAGAAACCGGAATCTGCAGGTACAAATCGGAACCGTCACGAACAAAGTACTTGTCCGGTTTCACGTTGACATACACATACAGATCACCGGAATCCCCGCCGTTCGCCCCTGCATCCCCCATACCGCGCAACGTCATATGGTTACCCGTATCGACTCCGGCGGGAATTGTCACCCTTACCTTGGTCTGTTTGCGTTTGACTCCACTTCCATGGCAATCGGAACACGGATGATCGATGACCCTACCCGCTCCGCCGCAGGTGGGACATGTCGTCGCTATGGAAAAGAAACCGCTGTTGCGCCGAACCTGCCCGCTGCCGCCGCAGGTGGGGCACACTTTCGTTCCGCTACCGCCCTCGCTTCCTGTCCCATGACAGGTATCACAGACAACCTGATGCGCATAGGCGATGTCCACCTTGGTACCGGCAAGAGCCTCGGCGAAACCGATCGTCACGTCGTAACGAAGATTCGCGCCGGAGGCGGGTTCCTGGGCACCACGACGACTGCCGCCTCCGCCCATGCCTCCACCAAAGAACGAACTGAAAATATCCTCAAACCCACCGTGTCCGCCAAAAATATCGGAAAAATCCTGATATACATGGGTGTAATCATGACCGGTGCCGCCGGCGCCATCGATCCCCGCAAACCCGAACTGGTCATAGGCGGCACGTTTCTTCTCGTCCCCCAAGACTTCATATGCCTCGGTGGCTTCCTTGAAACGCTCCTCAGCTTCCTTGTCACCAGGATGGGTATCCGGATGGTTCTGCAACGCCAGCTTATGGTATGCTTTCTTTATCTGTTCGAGTGTCGCGTCCTTCGAAACGCCAAGCACTTCATAATAATCACGTTTTGTCGCCATACAATCCCCCACACCCTTTAATATGCATCATGTCGGCTCTTGGGCCGACATGATGTACATTCAACCTATATTGTAACAATAAACGCCGATCAGTTCACCACCTCGTAGTCCGCATCGTCAGGACCGCTGCCTTTATGCTTTTTCGCATCGTCTTTCTTCGGTTCCTGCTGGGTCTGTTGTTGCTGTTGCTGTTGGGCTCCGGCATTGGCTTGTGCGTTGGCGCTCGCCGCCTTATAAATCTCCTCGGAAAGCTTGTAAGCCGCTTCTTGGACAGCTTGGCTCTTGCCCTTGATCTCTTCGGCGGAAGCATTTTGATTGGCCAACGTATTCTTCAGTTCGGTGAGGGCGTTCTGAATCTTCACCTTTTCATCGGCGGAAACCTTATCGCCATAATCCTTCAAGGACTTCTCCGTACTGTACTGAATGCTTTCGGCTTCGTTGCGCGCGTCAATCTTCGCCCTCGCACCTTTGTCTTCCTCGGCATGAGCCTCGGCGTCCTTTACCATCCGATTGATCTCATCGTCGGACAAACCGGAAGCTCCATCGATACGAATCTTCTGCTCCTTGCCCGTCCCGAGATCCTTTGCGGATACATGGACGATGCCGTTGGCATCAATGTCGAACGCAACTTCGATCTGCGGCACGCCACGTGGCGCAGCGGGAATACCGACCAAATTGAAACGACCAAGCGATTTGTTCTGCGAAGACATCTCACGCTCACCCTGCAAGACGTTGATGGTGACTTCCGTCTGTCCATCGGCCGCAGTGCTGAAAATCTGACTCTTCTTCGTGGGTATCGTCGTATTCCTTGGAATCATCTTCGTATCGACGCCACCGAGAGTCTCGATGCCAAGGGAAAGCGGAGTGACATCCAACAGGACGACATCCTTGACATCTCCGCCAAGAATACCACCCTGAATCGCGGCGCCCATGGCGACGACCTCGTCCGGATTCACGTCCTTCCGCGGTTCCTTGCCGAAAATTTGCTTGACCGTTTCCTGCACCTTCGGAATACGGGTCGTACCACCGACAAGGATCACGTCATCAATATCCGCAACTGACAGGCTGGCATCATGCAACGCATTCTGTACCGGCTGTTTGGATCGTTCGATCAAATCATCAACGAGTTCTTCGAACTTCGCACGGGTCAGGGTCATCTGAAGATGGACCGGATTGCCGCCTACGTTGCCGATATACGGCAGGTTGATCTCATAGCTCATCGTAGTGGACAGGGCGATCTTCGCCTTTTCCGCTTCATCCTTCAGACGCTGCAGTGCGACCTTGTCACTCTTCAGATCGAGGTTGTACTGTTTTTTGAACTCATTGTTCATCCATTCAATGATGCGGGCGTCGAAATCGTCGCCACCGAGGTGCGTGTCGCCGTTGGTGGACTTCACTTCGAAAACGCCATCGCCCAATTCAAGGATAGAGACATCAAACGTACCACCACCGAAGTCGTAAACGACGATTTTCTCTTCTTTCGACGTATCCTTGTTCAAGCCGTAGGCAAGGGCGGATGCGGTCGGTTCGTTGACGATCCGCTTGACATCCAACCCGGCGATCCTGCCGGCGTCTTTTGTCGCCTGACGTTGGGAATCATTAAAGTAGGCGGGAACGGTGATTACCGCTTCCGTCACTTTCTCGCCAAGGTACGCTTCCGCGCTTTCCTTCATTTTCTGAAGAATCGCCGCGCTGATCTCCTCAGGCGAATACGGTTTGTTCCGAATCGACACGCGCGCGTAACCTTCGTTGTTGGCGACGACCTTGTAGGGAACCCTTGCGGCTTCCTCAGTCACTTCGCTGTATTTATGTCCCATGAAACGCTTGATGGAATACACCGTATTCTCCGCGTTCTTGATGATTTGGTTCTTGGCTGGCTGACCGACAAGGCGCTCGCCACTGTCGGTGAATGCCACGATGGACGGAGTCGTCCTGGCACCATCGCTGTTGATGATGACCTTCGGCTCGTTCCCCTCCATGACGGCGACACAGCTGTTTGTGGTGCCCAAATCAATACCAATAATCTTGCCCATATTATATTCTCCTCACTTGTCGTTACCAATATACATATTCAGATGTTCTTTTGAACTGCTTGTAAAATACTCACGCCATGACCAATTGTCAATTTTTTGCCTTGGGTTTCCCGAGTTTCACTTTTGCAGGACGAAGCACCTTCCCGTCAATGGTATAACCGGGGATCAAGGTTTCAAGAACGATTTCTTCCTTTAAACTTTCATCCTCGACGACAAGAAACACTTCCTGCTGATTATGATCGTACGGTTTGCCCTCCGGGTGCATCTGTTCCAAACCGTAGTTCTTCTTCAACATGGAGAACAGGTTGGACTGAATCATCTTCACGCCCTCAAGCATCTTCTCGTAATCGCCGCCTTTCTGCGCGGCGTCAAGAGCTCTCTGAAAGTCATCCAATGTGGGAAGGATATCATCGACCATTTTCGCCTTGGCGCGGGCGATGCCCTCATCACAATCACGGATGGCCCGTTTCCGGGCGTTATCCATATCGGCGTATTTGAGAAGCAGGTAGTTGGTCTTCTCTTGCAAAGCCTTGTTTTCTTCGGTCAGCGAGGCGATCTCGGCTTTGGCTTTCTCCAGCTCCGGGTCAGATGCCGGAGTCTGCTTCTTCACTTCTTCCGGTTCCTTTTTAACTGCTTCTTTCGTCTCTTTGGACTGCTCACTCTTCTCCATGTGTATCCCTCAATTCACCAAGCCTCTCCGGATAAGCCGGAAACGCCCGTGTATTCGTTTCATCCTGAATGTGTTACAAAACCCACCCACCCTACAGATATGACTGTAAAGTACTCATTGAAATGATTATCGTCAAGCTACGTCATGATTCATCGTCGAGATGAATCTCTTCTTCTTTGCCCACCGGTATGTAACTGACGGCCTTTTCTTGCTTTCCCTTTGGCTTCTCCTGCGATTCCAGCATGGAAAGGTCGGGATGTTCCTCCGGCTCGGGTTGTTTGTCTTCCGCAACAAACGCCTTCTCGAACTCTTGAACCGGCAAAGGTTCGGCCTCTTCGGTTTCAGAAGGTCTCCTCCCGTCGGTATTTCGGGTGATAAGATCCTCCACCTGAGGTTCTTCAGGACCTTGTTCCTTTTTCATCTCTTGTGGAATGATGGCGGAGCATTCCCGCCTTTCCATTTGTTGGATGATCGCGGCCTTTTGGGTTTTCAGTCGCTCAAGCTCCTCATGAAGGGCAGAAGTTTCTTCCTGCACCGCCTTGAGACTCTCATCCATCTGTTTCTTGTGGTTTTCCTGAGATGAGGTCATCGTCCGATTCGCCGTTATCTGTCTGGAGTACTCATCGAATTTCTTTGCCGCATCGGCAAGATTCTCCGAGCTTTTCGCTTCAAGGGCCGAGGTAATCTCCCGTGTGGTGGCAAGCCGGTTGTCCAGTTCGTTTATGAACACCTGGGAAGTATGGACCATGGTGAGGAAAGAAGCGTCGATTTGTTCGATGGTCTGCTTGAACACCGTCTCCAGTTTTTCCGTACAGGCGGCGGTAAAAGCGGCGAGATCCTTATTGACCTGCGCCACGGAAGAAGCCTGAAGCTCATTGAACTGTTTTTTGTCCTCTTCAAACAACGAAGAAGTCTGAGTTCCCAATTGCCTGAGTTCCTCGTTTGCGTTTCGAACCGTCGCTACGGCGGTCGCTTCCTCACTTTGGAGCGTTCGCGCCATTTCGTCGATGCTGTCATGGGAGGCTTGTAACGTCTTGGCGACTTCTTCCTTGTAGGTATCGAGATTCTTCAACGTCTTGGTCTCCATCGACGCGACGGTTTCCTCGGAAGCGGCAAGATTCGTCTGAATCGTCTGTTTCGTTTCCTCGATCTGTTGCTGGAACGTCGCGATAAGCCCCTCGACCCGTTGTACCTCGGAAACTTCTTCCTTGACTCGCTGAATCTTTTGCTCGGCTTGGGTGGTGGTTTCTGAGAGTTGCATCAGCACATCGCGATAATTATTCATTACGGCCTGAAGTTTGGAAAGATCATCGCTGCGATCCTGAAGATCCGAAATCTTGTCATCGATGGAATGCATCAATTGGCGCACGGAGGCGACCTGCACGCTGATTTCGTTACTTGCCTGCTGGCTCGTTTCCTTCAACTGCGCTCCCGTCTTGTCCGCCTCGGAACGGAATTTGCTGATCATATCCATCACGCGGGAAAAGCTCTTTTCTTTTTTGTCCCCGGCCCGGAGCAGAAAAATAATCGCCAACGTCAGTACAAACAGAATCACGGGAAGTAACAGTTGCATCGCAAACCTCCATTACCCGAACAACGACAGCAATTCCTGAAATGAATGTACCACATATTCAGCCTTGGGGTACACTCTCTTCCTCCCCCCCGCAAGCAGAAGACTGTGTATCCCGGCTCCGTTCGCACCAAGAACATCCTTGCGATAACTGTCCCCGACGTACAACACCTCATCCGCCTTGGAATCGACAAGTTCGAGCAGACGGGCGAACACATGGGGATCGGGTTTCAGATATCCGGTATCCTCGCTGCAAAGTGCTACATCGACGTACGGGAGAATCCCGAGCGCTTCGAGTTTGCCCGCCAAAGGAAAATCGGAGAGCACCGCAATACAGTACCCTCTCTGGTGAAGCGTCGCAATCGCGCTCTTCATTCCTCTCCGGCCGCGGACGCGACGATACAGCCGATTCCACGTCCCATACAGCCGTTTCTCCACGAGAGCGGTCATCTTGTGGACGGACCGCTCATCGCTTTGCCTTTTCAAGACGCGAAGCATCAGCAGGGCAAGATGCCGCAGATATCCCTCTCTGTCGGGAGGAGAGACAGGCCTCTCCCCCTGTTCCTCACGGTAAAGGGTACGTGCCCTATTGTAGGCGTAGGCAAGCGGCAGATCGGGTAATCCGCTCAGCGCCATCCGCCACAAATAGGCCCCATGCCCGTACAGCGTCCCGTCGACATCGAAGGCGACGACCTTGATCTCAGCGTCCACGTTTCCCGGCGCTCGATTTCGCCCGCTTCTGCGCCCGTTCAATCGCCTTGCCCAAAGCGGCCTTGTTTCCTGGTTTTACGAGACGCGGTTTCGCTTTTGCCCTTCCCCCCGATCTCGGCGCCGCTTTTGTGGCCGCGTTCTTCTTAATCGCGGTAAGCGTCGGTACCTTTGGAGCTCGGTCATGGAGCGACGGATTACGTTTCCGTTCCCTAAGATCGACTTCAACCGGGATCATGGTAAATCCAAGATCCCTGCGAATGCAGTTCTTCAGATATTGGATGTACATCGGAGGAAAGTCCTTGATTCTGTTGACGAACAGAAGAATCCGTACGGGATTCACCCCGATCTGAGTACCGTAGTACACCTTGTAATGTCCGGTTTCCCCCCGCGGAGGCTGGTATTTCTCTCCCCACGCTTTGATGGCGGTGTTCAATTGCGCCGTCTCAATCCGTTTGTTGTTTTGTCTCCAGACGGCCCACACGGAATCCAGAAGCTTGCTGATGTTCTTTCCCTCTTTCGCGGAAATCGGAATAAGCGGTGCAAACGACAAAATCGGGAATAGGTATCTGGTCCTGTCCTCGATGGCG
>JBAXYP010000052.1:0-9128 GCA_041670725.1 Sphaerochaetaceae bacterium | reverse complement strand
GGATATGCCTTCGGGCGGACTCATCGATCGCAAACCTCTCGACGTTCTTCCCGGCCTGCTTCGTTCCCATACGGTTGACGATACGAGAAAGCATGCGTTTCTTGGTAGCGACGATCGCGCATACCGGCTGGAATTCCTTGCCGAACTGAAAGGAATGGTTCGTTTGCTATACAACAGTCCGTGCATCGGGATGTGGACCGTTTTCAGTTGCGGACTCGGACAGTTCGACTCAAGCAGGATCATGTCCCAGATTCAGGTAATGGACCCTGGCCGTATCGTAAATCCTGCAGACGGAAGGTACGATCAGGGGGGCGGCGAGGTTCGGTCCGTTCATCTTTATTCCCTAAAATACAAGCCGCAGCGGGATGGAACGAAACGAGCCGTCCTTATCACTGATTTTGGCGGTTATTCCTGTAACGCGGGAAACGGGTACTGTTACCGGTCGTTTCCCGACAAAACGTCATACAACAAGGCGTTGCTCCATCTGTATAGGGACGTGATCCTTCCCGCGAAACGACGGGGACTCTCCGGATGTGTATACACCCAGTTCCACGATACGGAATTCGAGACGGACGGATTGGTCTCTTATGACCGGGCGACAGTACGGATTACCCAAGAGACCGCCCTAGCGATCAGGAGAATGCTTTTTCAGAACGGCTAGGAACGGAACGTGGAACAGCCGGTAACTTGCCAGGGTGATTGAGGCCATTCCTCCCGCGATCAAGCATGTACGTCCGAAATTCGCCCATGTCGAGCCGCTTTGCCACCAGGTGAAACCATGCGACGCATAAGCGGATGAGACGATGGCAAGCGGGATGTTTGCCGCAAGAATCTTTCCCAAAGCCTTCCATAACCGCAGATCCTTCATGATGCGGTAGACATCCCTCATTTCGTACAGCAGTATGACGAGCACGACGAGAAACGCGATGTTGCCCGCCGCGGCCAGAGCTGGCGCTCCGTAGCCCGAACGAATGAACAGATACGAAAGGGCGATGTCGATTCCGCTCTGCACCGCCGTCAATGCCAGAACGAGACGGTATCGGTCAATGCTGTAACAGAGTTTCTGAAGAAACCCGTACCATGCGATGAAAAGCATCCCCCAGAGAAAAGTTCGCACGACACGGGATGTGAGCATCGCGATCTCCATGGTGAACGCGCCGCCCTGGAGAATCGAACTGACGAACTCTTGGGAGAGCGTCCCGATGATGATGGCCGACGGGATCATGAATGTGGCGAGATATTCCATCCCCACCCCCGTTGTCCTTGCGAGTGTCGTCACGTCCCCTTTTGCCCACGACTGGCTCATCAAGGGAAAAAACACCGTGGCGATCGCGGTGAAGAAGATTCCGTACGGAGTCTGCCAGAAAATCGTGGCGTTGCTGAAAGCCGTCACCGAACCGGGCGGCAGCATGGAAGCGAAACTGTAGGAAACCTGCTGGCTGATGATCTGGATGACGGAAGCGTACGTGACGATCATCCAGCGTCTGATCACGATGGGAAACGATCCTTGATCAGGGCGTAACGATACATGAAGACGATACCCAAGCCGGCGCACCTGCATCGCGCTGTACAAGAGTTGTGCAAATCCTCCGACAGCCACCGACAACGCCATGGACATGGGGGTTCGCCCGTACCAGATGCCGAAGATCACCACAAGGGAAAACAACAGGGGCGAAAACGATGCGGCGAAAAACCGTTTGTGACATTGGAGCATGCTGTTGTATATCGTCGCAATGCTGATCTCCCCGAGGAATGCAAAGAAGAACGGGAGCAATTTTCCTCCCAAAGCCGCACCATCTGATCCAAAATCGGAGATGGCGGCGATAAAGGAATCGCCGGTGCAGACGGCAAGCACCACCAAAACGACGAAAAATATCAGTTGCCACGTGAAAAGCACGTTCAGAAGATTGTTCGCGTCCTTGCGCTTTCCCTCTCCTATCTGACGGGAAAAGACGGGAATATATGCCGAAGACATCGCTCCCTCGGCGAACAGCTTTCGGAAGTTGTTCGGGATATTGTAGGTGAAGTTAATGACGTCGGCGACCTCTCCCGATCCGAAAACGGAACCGATGACCTTCGCCTTGACGATTCCGAGCAACCTGCTCGCCAACGTCAACAACATCACGGTGAGGCTGTTGCGTTCAGTTTTCGTGTCCGTGGTAGAATCGTTCAAGGTAATCCTTCTTGAATTGGGCGAACCGGTCTTCTGCGATCGCCTGCCGCACCCGTCCCATCAGGCGGTGAAAATATGCCAGATTGTGTTCCGTGGCGAGCATTCCTCCGAGCATCTCGTTGCATTTGACCAAATGGTGCATATATCCGCGAGTGTATTCCTTACAACACGTGCAGGAACAATCGGGATCTACGGGAATCATCTGTTCGGCGAACACCGCTTTTTTCAACGTGAGAACACCGTCATCGGTGAAGACTGCGCCGTTGCGCGCCATACGGGTGGCAAGCACGCAATCGAACAGGTCGATGCCGTTTTCCACCGCTTCGAGAATATAGTCGGGACTTCCGATGCCCATCACATATCGTGGTTTTTCCCTTGTCGTGTGTTCTGCCGTAAATGCGAGCATGTGCTTGAACGTTTGCGGACTCTCTCCCACCGAAAGACCTCCGATCGCCACGCCGGGGAAATCCATTCCGCTGATCGTCTCCGCGCTCGTCTTTCGCAAGTCCTCAAAAAAATTCCCTTGGACGATGCCGAACAGATTGCCGGGAAATGCATCCCCGATCTCTTTTTTCCTGTCCAAAGCCCGTTTGGCCCATGCGTGCGTGATCTCCATCGCCTTCACGGCATTCCGATACGGGATATCCGGTTCCGTACAGACATCCAGACACATGGCGATGTCGCTTCCGATGACGCTTTGGATGTCGACGACATTCTCAGGGGTGAACACATGGCGCGAACCGTCGATATGACTTTGGAATTTTACGCCATCCTGTTCGATTTTCCGCAGTCCGGAAAGGGAGAACACCTGAAACCCACCGCTGTCGGTGAGGATGTTGCCATCCCAATTGCAAAATGCATGCAATCCTCCGTAACGGCGAAGTACCTCGGTTCCTGGCCTGAGATACAGATGGTACGTATTCGCAAGAATGAGGTTATAGCCGATCTTCCTGAGCGTGTCATGGTAAATGCCCTTGACCGTTCCGTTGGTACCGACCGGCATGAACGCCGGTGTCGTCACGTCCCCATGAGGCAAATGCACCACTCCGAGGCGAGCGCCGCTGTGGG
This sequence comes from Sphaerochaetaceae bacterium, assembly GCA_041670725.1. Classification (GTDB taxonomy): domain Bacteria; phylum Spirochaetota; class Spirochaetia; order Sphaerochaetales; family Sphaerochaetaceae; genus RUG023. Next base: position 5,887 of record JBAXYP010000052.1, on the reverse strand, counting down.
CGTCCTGATGCGTCAATGTATAGATACTATCCATGTGTCCATCCAAAAGCCATGCGTTGCAAGACTGCGATACATACTATCACAATCATTGGAATTACCATACCCCATACCGCGGAAATCACCCCTTGCCGAGCCAACAACAGGGAAAGCATCTGCGTTACGTAATAGACGACGGCGATGGATATGGACAGGATGATCGTCAGAAGCAATACGTTCTTCTTGAACCGGTAGCTTATGGTGCAAGCGATGAACAGCATGACGAACGGCGTCAGGCATCCGAGAAGCCGTTGGACGTAATCAATCCGGTATTGCTTCCATTGTTCGTTGTCCAGATAGCGCATCCTCGAGAGGAAATTGGCCGCCATTGGCAGGCTCATCGTCTTGATGTCATCGCTGTTGTCCCGGAATAATTCAGGACGCATGGAAAGACGTCCATCGCTGAACAATTCCTGTTCGTTCATCTTTACCGTCATGGATGCGGGGTCGATCGAAGCAACCGACGCATTTTGGAGCGTCCATCGACCAAGTTTTTCATCCCATTGCGCGGAAGGCGCATCAACTCTTTCTCTGATGGATCCATCGGACGCAAGAAAAATCACCGACACATGAGAGAGTCGTTTTGCAATGTCATTGTATTGGCGTGCGTGGATGACGTATCCGCCCTCGTGATCGGACAGCGTGATGTTTCGGTTGTCGCGCGTCGAGGAAAGCCCCAATGTGGATTCTTCCAGTGCCGCCTGCCGTTTTTGCGCGGGAATCGCCACCTCTTCCTGCAACGCAAATTGGAAAAAACAGCATGCCACGCCAAGAATCAGGACGGGAGCGATGATGTCCCGGTTGCTTAGTGTGGCGTTGTACAGGCAGATCAACTCGTTGTTCGCCGTCAATTGACTGAATGTGAATGTCGCGGAAAACAGCAATGACGGAGCGAGTGCATAAAGCGCGGCCGTTGGCGTGAACAGGACCGCCGAACGGAGAATCGTCATGAACGGGACATTGTTTTTGAGAAACCCGTCGAGATTGGCAAACAATTGTACGGAAACCAGCATTAGAATGCATAGTCCGAACGTCACCGCCGCGGTTTTTATGATCGATCCCACGATGAGTTTGTGAACGACTTTCATCGGCGCATCCTCCAAAGAATCACCATTCCGATGACAAAGAGGATGAAATCCGGCATCCAGATGAGAAAGGCGGGATTCAGTGCGGTTTTGAAAATATTCAGCTGTGCGAAAAACAACAGATACCAGTAGACAACGGAACTGAGCATGGCGATGCCGAACCCAACGAGACGTCCATGTTTCAGACGCATGTATGCCAGAGGAAAGGTCAGGAACACCAAAAGGAAGCACGCGGACGAAAGGGCCAGCTTCTTCTGCATCTCAGCTCGATAGTATTGGTAGTAAAATGAGATGGGTTGTTCTTTCGTAGCCGAACGATACTCGTTCCATGCACTGTTGAAAGAAGAAGGATTCAATCGCTCGTCCTCACTCATCGACGCAAGGGAATTCCATTCCTTCATCAGATTCGCCTGTTGCGAGAAGCGGTCTTGTTCCAAGACGACTTGTTTTTCGTTGCTTTTTGTCTTCAGTTGTTTGAGGGACAATTGGCTTGGCAACGTATCCGTGACCGAAGGAATTTGGTTGGAGAAATCAAGGGAAATCCTTACTTCCTCGGCTTTTGCAAGATTCCATTTGTTTCGTTGCTGCGTGTCAGAAGAAAAAATCACCGGGTTTTGAAGCGTCAGGCTGTAGATGAAAGAAACGGGGTCATCCAAGCGGATATCCGCTTTCGGGGCGCTGATCATTTCGTCCCGTCCGTTTCCCGTTCCTCCCGCGGAGAACAAAACCAAATCGTTTACCGTCGAACCCTCTGCGACTCCGTTCGTCATGACACGGTCCCCGATGGTATTCGCCGCATAACTTGACAGTTCAATCGTGGGAAGATCGCGCATCATCTGAACATACATTTTCTTGTATTCCCTGCTGCTTATCGGAAGCAATACGTCCGCGGTGAACAACGTTATGCCGGAGAGCATGAGGGCAAGTACGCAAATCGGCGCAAAAAGATGTCTCAGACTTATGCCGCTGGATCGGAGCGCAAGGATCTCCCCCGTCGTCGAGAACTCGCCGAGCACCATTGCGGATGCCGTAAGGGAACTGAAGGGGAACGTATACAAAAGGAATTGGGGTATGGCCAGCATCACCAGTTTGACGACGCTGGAAAGGGATACGTTCTTCACGAGGATTTTCTGTGCGATCAACAGAATTTGGTTGACGAAAAAAATAAAGAAAAAAAACGCAAAGGCGACAAGCAGGCTGAGCAGATACTCGCGTCCGGCATATCGGTGAACCAATCGGAATCGATCGCCTTTCATCCTATACCCCCGTGGAGCCGAAACCTCCCAGACCACGATCCGTATCGTCAAGGTCTTCACATTGCCGGAATTCAGCTCGTTCGTATGTCGCTATGACCATCTGGGCGATACGATCTCCGTCATGAACGACGAACGGCTCTTTGCCAAAATTCACCAGCAATACACACACTTCACCGCGATAATCGGCGTCAATCGTGCCCGGGCTGTTCAGCACCGTCACTCCATATCGAGCGGCAAGCCCACTTCGCGGACGCACCTGCGCTTCGCAACCGGCAGGCAACGCGACGGCTATTCCCGTGGGGACTTTCCGGTACTCACCAGCGGGAATCGTCAAATCCCCATCGGAAAGGCAGGCACGGATATCACATCCCGCGCTTCCTTCCGTCTGGTAGGAAGGAGCCTGCGCTCCTTCCCTGAGAATATGAAACTTTACGACCATCACTTCTTCGGATCGATGGCGTCGATGTACGATAGGTTGAGGCGGTTCTGCCGGTCGATCTCGATCAACTTCACCGGGATCTGTTGGCCCACCTTCAACACATCCTCCACATGTTCGACGCGTTTGCGCGACAGCTTCGAAATGTGGCAGAGACCTTCCTTTCCGGGCAGAATCTCGATGAAAGCACCGAAATCCATGATCCGTTTGACGGTTCCCTGATAAATGCGTCCGACCTCCGGTTCTTCGACGATCGCATTGACCAGCTCTTTGGCCTTCTGCGCGACAGCGTTGTTCGAACCGTAAATGGTGATCGTCCCGTCGTCATCGATGTTCACCTCGGCTCCGCTTTGCTGGGCGATCGCCTTGATCGTCTTGCCGCCGGTGCCAATGACCGCTCCGATTTTTTCCTCATCGACTTTCATCGAAAGAATCTTCGGAGCATACGGGCTGATATCCTTTCTCGGGGCGGGCAGGCATTCCTTCATGATGCCAAGGATATGCAGTCTTCCCTGTTTCGCCTGGTCGAGAGCCTCATGCATCAGAGTCGGCGTAACTCCCGCGATTTTGATGTCCATCTGGAACGCGGTAATGCCGTCTTCCGTACCTGCTACCTTGAAGTCCATATCTCCCATATGGTCTTCCTCGCCGCAGATATCGGAGAGGATGCGGTATTTCTCGTAATGTTCCCCTTCAGTAATCAAACCCATCGCGATGCCGGCGACGGGTTTCTCGATAGGAACCCCCGCGTCCATCAACGAAAGGCATCCTCCGCAAACGGAAGCCATCGACGATGAACCGTTGGATTCCATGATGTCGGAGACGACGCGGGTCGTATATGGGAACTTATCCTTGCCGGGGTACACCGCCTGCAACGCACGCTGCGCCAGATGTCCGTGTCCGATTTCACGACGACCGAGGGTCAGTTTACCCGTTTCCCCGACACAATACGGGGGAAAATTATAGTGAAGCATAAAATTCGAATAGCTCTTCACTCCGTCGATGTTGTCGTACATCTGCTCGTCTTGTTCCGTTCCGAGAGTCGTCGTCGCAAGGCTCTGCGTTTCGCCTCGGGTGAACAATGCGGAACCGTGGGTTCGCTGCAGAACGCCAACTTCGCAGGTGATAGGCCTGATCTCGTCAAGATGCCGTCCGTCGATGCGAATACCGTCGGTGAGGATCGAAGAACGGAGTGTATCACGTTCCAGATCAAGAATCATCGCGGCAAGCTGTTCGGGATGTTTCGAATCCGCTTTGACCAGATCCGCGTATTTCTCCGCCATCTGAACCCGCACGGCATCGACCGCCACGACGCGATTCTGCTTTCCTTTGGTGAACGTCGCTTTCTTCACCAAGGGAGTGGCTTCGGCTTTGATCGGATCCAACCAAGAAAGGTCGACCGTCTCTTCCATCACCGGCAGTTTTTCCTTTCCCGCGATCTTACGCAATTCCATCTGGAGCTCACACAGCTCTCTGATGACCGGTTGCGCGGTGTTGATCGCCTCTATCATTTGGTCTTCGCTGACCTGCTTGGCTCCACCTTCAACCATGGTGATGCCATCGTGGGTGCCGGCGACGACGATGTCTAGCTGGGACGATGCGGTTTGCAGGAATGTCGGGTTTACGATGTACTTCCCGTCTACCATCGCGACGCGAACCGCAGCGATCGGTCCATTGAATGGGATGTCGCTGATGGTTACCGCCGCTGACGCCGCATTGATGGCGACGATGTCGGGCGTGTTGTTCTGGTCGGCGGACACGACGGTCGGAACAACCTGAATCTCGCGGCCGAAGGCAGGATCAAACAACGGTCGCATCGGGCGGTCGATCAGACGTGATACAAGAATCTCCTTGTCTTTCGGCTTGGACTCCCTCTTCAGGAATCCGCCGGGGATTTTGCCGGCGGCATAGTATTTTTCGTTGTATTCAACGGAGAGCGGGACGTAATCCAGCGGTTCGGTCGGGGAGGCTCCGCAGCACACGGTCGCTTCCACGGCGCAACCATCATAGGTTGCGAATACGGCGCCATTGGCCTGTTTGGCGATCCGACCGGTCTCGAATACCAGGTCATGCTCGCCGATTTTCATAGAAACTTTTTTTACTTCCATTTTTTCCTACTTCTTTCTTTGTTCTTTTCGACTATCAGATCCTACAAAAAGACACAAGCCCCAGCTATTGGTTGTGATAGCCGGAGCCTGCATAATCCTGGGATACGATTTCCACTTATTTTCTCAAACCAAGATCGACAAGAATCTGACGATACCCCTCAAGGTCGGTCCTCTCCAAGTATTTCAGCAGACTCCTCCGCTGTCCAACCAGTGTCAGCAATCCACGCTTCCCGTTTGTATCTTTCGGGTTGTTCTTGAAATGGGTCTGCAAATCATTGATCCTCGCCGTCATCAGCGCAATCTGTACTTTGGTCGAACCTGTGTTCTTTACATCCCCGCCAAACTTGGCGATGATCTCTTCTTTCTGCTCTTTGGTAATCATGTGCCACTCCTCTCCAGCAAGTCGAGCGTTTTGATCCTCACGGTTCCGCTTAAAGTGGATTTCCATGGTACCATCAGCATGTCGTCGTCTATGCGGACAACCACATCCGATGCCGAACCATCAGAATACTCCAGCTTCGCTTGATACACTCCGGCCAACGGCAAAAGCTGCTCAAACGAACCCGTTCGGTACCACAGGCAATCGTCATGGATTCTTAACGAATATCGTGTCAAGTCCAAGCCATATGGCCTGCCGAGCATCTCCCGGACATCTTCCAGGGCGCCCTCCGCGAGTTTTTTTCGAACCAGTGTACTGCTGATGGCCTCTCCGTCGTCCAACCGAACTCTGGGAGGAACCATCACCTGACATTCCGGATCGTGTTGGTGTAGGTACTCCTGCAGCTCTCCTGGTCCAGCACACGAAGCTGGCGTACCGCAGCGGAAATCTTCACCAACGACCATCATCCTGAGCGTACAAATCATATGCACAAGATTCAGGAACTCACCTGCTGACAGTTTACTGAAATCGCTGGAAAAGTCAATGACAACAAGGTTGTCAACTTCCATCTTTCTCAAGGATTCCTC
>JBAXYP010000051.1:0-9152 GCA_041670725.1 Sphaerochaetaceae bacterium | reverse complement strand
TTCCGTCGTCGAAATTTCTGTCATGGATTACGTGGATTTTGCGCGCAGCAAGGGGATCAGCGAACGAACGGTCAGGGACAACCACATCCTGAGGAACACGCTGATTTCCACGGTCACATTGCTTTCGATGCGAATCGCCTACATGCTCGGCGGAAGCGTCATTCTGGAGACGATCTATTCGCTTCCCGGCATCGGGAAACTGATGGTCGATTCGATTTTCGGACGGGATTACGTTGTCGTCCAAGCCTTGGTATTCCTGTTCGCGTTTCTGGTGCTGGTCATCAACCTGTTGACCGACATCTTGTATTCCGTGCTTGACCCGCGTGTGCGTTTTTGAGGTGACGATATGATACGAGAACGAATTTTCATGAAACGCAGAAATCTGCCGCCCGCATTGGTCGCGCCCTCAATGATTGCGGGGATTGTCATCGTTGCGTTTGTGTTTTTTGTTGCCTGTTTTCCCCAGGTGTTCACCAAGTTTGACCCGCTGGAAGTAAATACAAAGGCGAGGATGCTCGCTCCGTCCGCAGGACATCCGTTCGGTACGGACAACTATGGCCGTGACATATTCTCGCGTGTCGTTTACGGTACTGCGATCGATTTGAAGATTGGTATTTTCGGCATGATGATCCCGTTGGTCACCGGGACGTTGATCGGTCTGGTCTCCGGATATTACGGCGGGGTGTTGGACAGCATCCTGATGCGGGTCATCGATATTTTCATGGCGTTTCCCTTCACCATTCTGGTCATCGCCATCATGACGATCCTCGGTCCCGGAATCCAGAATGTGTTCATCGCGCTGTGGCTCGTCGGATGGGTGGATTATGCGAAACTTGTCCGCGGAGACACGCTTGCGGTGAAAAACGCCGAATACGTCCAGGCCGCGAAGGTCGCCGGATTCTCCGACCGAAGGATTCTGCTTCGCCATATCATGCCGAATGTGATCAGTTCCTCCATTGTCTTCGCGACGAGCGATATCGTTTTGTGCATGCTCACCGGAGCGAGCATGAGTTTTCTTGGCCTTGGCGTCCAACTCCCCACCCCTGAATGGGGCGCGATCATGAACGAGGGAAGGGCGTACATCAGTTACGGCTGGTGGATTACGTTCTTTCCCGGTCTGGTCATGGCTGTGACGGGGATCGGATTCAGCATGATCGGCGACAGTTTCGCCGATCTGATCAGGACGAAAAGGATATGAGTATGGAAGACGCATTGCTTGAAGTGAAAGATCTTCGCGTGGAGTTTCAGGGCAAGCAGGAGACGGTGAAAGCGGTTGACGGAGTAAGCTTCGCCATAGGGAAACACGAAACGCTCGGCATCGTGGGAGAATCGGGATGCGGAAAGAGCCAGACATGCAGGGCCATCCTCAGGTTGATCAAGAAACCGGGGAAAATCGTCGGCGGACAGATTCTCTATCAGGGGCAGGACATCGTCGCCATGTCGGAACAGCAATTAAGAAACATCCGAGGCAAAGAAATCAGCATTATTTTCCAGGAACCGATGACCAGCCTGAACCCCGTAATCTCCATACGCAAACAGATGATGGAGGCGTTCTGCCATACCACGATGAGTGAAGAGGAAAAATACCGAAAATCCTTGGAGATGCTTCGTTTGGTAGGCATTCCCTCGCCGGAGGAACGCATCAACGGCTATGTGCACCAATTCTCAGGAGGAATGCGCCAAAGGGCGATGATTGCCATAGCGCTCTGCTCTCATCCGAAACTGCTCATAGCCGACGAGCCGACGACCGCTCTCGATGTGACGATCCAAGATCAAGTGATGAAACTGCTCAACTCGCTGAAACGGGAATTGGACATGAGCGTCATTCTCGTCACCCACGATTTGGCCGTCGTCGCGCAAATGTGCGACAACGTCGCGGTGATGTACGCCGGAATTGTCGTGGAAAAAACGGATGTCGTGACTTTGTTCGCGAAACCGCGGCATCCTTACACCTATGCGCTGATGGGTTCGATTCCCGATCAAAGCAAAGTCGGATCAGACCTGGAGGTAATCCAGGGCAATCCCCCGAATCTTGCAAGTCTTCCCCCGGGTTGCCCGTTCGCTCCACGATGCGGCTATGCCGACGGGATATGCAAAAAGGAACGGCCAGAACTCAAGGAGATCGAGAAAGGGCATCTGGTACGATGCCATCATCTTGAAAAAACACGGTTGTTCTCAGGAATCATCAATGAACCCGTGAAGGGAGGAGCTTGAACCATGAAAGAACAATCGACTCCGTTGGTGGAAGTGAGGGATCTGTGCATGTGGTTTCCGGTGAAGCGAAGCATCGTCGATTCGCTCTCAAGAAAACCGAAACGATACGTGAAAGCGGTGAACAACGTCAGCCTCACGGTGGAACAAGGGGAAAGCCTCGGTCTGGTAGGGGAATCGGGATGTGGGAAAAGCACATTGGCGAAGAGCATCATCAGATTGTACGAGCCGACGCATGGCAACATCCTGCTGAAGGGCGACGACATCACTCACCTGAAGGGGAAGACGCTTCGGGAAAAACGGAGCGCGATGCAGATGATTTTCCAAGATCCCTACTCGTCGCTCAATCCGCGGATGACAATTTATGAGGCAGTCGCCGAAGTGCTTTCCGTACATCATGTCGTTCCGAAAGATCAGATCCGCGAGGAAGTGGAACGGCTGCTCGGTCTGTGCGGACTGGGAATGGAAGTTGCGGACCGTTATCCGGGAGAATTCTCAGGGGGACAACGGCAACGGGTCGGCATCGCCCGCGCCTTGGCGGTATCCCCCGACATCGTCCTTGCTGACGAGCCGGTGTCGGCGCTGGACGTATCCATCAGGGCCCAGATCATCAACCTTCTGTCCCATTTGCAAAAAGAACTGAATCTGACCATCCTCTTCATTTCCCACGACCTGCATCTTGTCCATTACATTACCAAACGGGTCGCGGTGATGTATTTGGGGAAAATCGTGGAGATCGGACCGACTTCGTCGGTTTTTTCAAATCCGATGCATCCGTACACGTCGATCCTGATCCAGGCCGCGCCGGTATTGAACCCGCTGGATCGGGAACGTTCCTCCACCATCAAGGGGGAACCGCCGAGCCCTTTGGATCTTCCCAAAGGATGCGCTTTCGGACAACGTTGCCCCTACTGTACCGAAGAGTGTACGATGAAAGAACCAGTATTGCAAAATGCAGGCGGCGGACAATACGTCGCCTGCCATCATCCGTTGCATAAGGAAGAAGTGAAATGAGACTCGCGACAATGACATGGCCGGCCGTACAGCGTTATTTTGAAGATCACGACATGGTGCTGTTCGCACTGGGAAGCATCGAATGCCACGGACGGCATAATCCTCTCGGGACGGACTACCTTGTCCCCGATCATCTCGTCTCGATGGTGGAGAAGCAAAGCGACATTCTGGTCGCGCCATCGCTTCCCTATGGGAGTTGCGACTATTTCACGGGGTTTCCGGGTACGGTGAGTCTTGGAGGGAATCTGCTTTCCCGGCTGTTGGGGAAGATCACCTCAGATCTGTACCAGTATGGCGCAAGGAAATTCGTCATTCTCAACGGACACGGGGGAAACAGCCCCGCAATCGAGGAAGTGGGGTACGCGTTGCATGACAAGGGTGCATTGCTTGCCGAACTGAATTGGTGGAAAATGGCGGGACAGATCAACAAGGAATGGGCCGGCGGCCACGGCGGGGCGGAGGAAACCGCGGCGGTGATGGGGATCAATCCCGCATGGGTCGACGCATCTGAATTGTCCTCCCCAAACGGCATCTCGTCGATCGGAGACGGATTTACGGCAAGCGGACTCCATACCCAACGTATGGACGGGGTGGACGTCGTCATTCCCCGACGTGTAGCCGGAACGACGGAGAACGGTTGGTGGGGACCAGACGAACCTTCGACCGCTACAAAGCAGTGGGGCGACGAGATGCTCGAAGCTGTCGCCACGTACGTGGTGCGGTTCATCGAACGGTTCAAGGAGTGTCATTGTGCCTGAGACGGTCACCGAAGCGATCAAAAGCAAAATGGAAGAAATGTCCCCCATGTATCGGAACATCGCATTGTATTTGTTGGACAACATGTACAGTCTGGGGCTCGTTTCCGTAAACGAGATGAGCCATATGCTTGGCGTGAGCAACGCGACGGTCGTGCGATTCGCACAGTTCCTCGGGTTTTCCGGATACAAGGAAATGCGCGAATGCGTCAGCCACGAGATCAGGAGCAAAAACAACGACGAGAAGAAGGTCGCCTTGACCAAACTGGATGAACTCCCGTTTTCTTCCCAGATAGACGAATTGTTTGCGAATGAGATTTCCAACATTAAGGCCTGCCAAGAACGGATCAAAGCGGAAACGCTTGAGCATGTCGTACGCCATATCGGGGAAGCAAAGAGAATTTTTGTCGCGGGCTTCGGGGCAAGTTCCGACGTCGCCCATCTGTTCGCCAGACAATTGGTGCCGCTGGCGCAAGGAACGGTATTGTTTCTCGGAGGATCCGTCTCGGATTATTCAACGGTTCTCCAACAGATCAACGACGCGGATTACCTGATGGTCCTTACGTTGCCATCCTATTCTCCCGAAGCATGGCAGGTCGTCGATTATGCGAAAAAAAGACACGCAAAGGTTTGTTTGTTCACCGATTCACCGTCGTGCCCGATGTATCCCTTAAGCGACGACGTCGTCTTCTTCGGAAGAAAATCCTTGCTTTCCCTCAATTCCTATGTGGGGTTCGTAGCCGTCGCCCAAGTAATGAAGAACCTGCTTCTCGTCCAAGGAAAAGGGCAGAGAATGCAGAACCTCGAACAGGTGAACACAGGGGAAGCGGAAGGATACCAGTTCATAAAAACTCATATTTCGTGATAAGAGGTAGGTATGAAGAAAGTATTTGTCAGTTTGGATACGGAAGGACTTTCCGGCGTGACCAGCTGGAAGGAGATGGAAAGCGACCCGTCGTTCGCCGGTAAGGCGTATATACGGGAACTGGGATGGATTCTGGATGAATTATTCAAATCGGACCCGGAAATCGAAGAAGTGACATTGTGCGATTCCCACAGCAGGGGGGAGAACCTTCCTTATGGGGCATTCGCCGACAAACGGATCACATTGGTTGAAGGATATCCTCGTCAGGATTATATGCTCGCAACGCTCGATTCCTCGTATGATCTGCTGATGCTCGTCGGATACCATGCGATGATCGGGAGCAAGTTCGGCGTTATGGACCATTCCTACAGCAGTTCCGGGCTGTACGAGGTACGGATCAACGGGACTGCCGTGGGAGAGAGCGAACTGAATGCGATGTACGCGGCGCAGTTCGGAATTCCGCTTGGGTTCGTCAGCGGCGACGACATTTTGGAAGAGGAACTCAAGGAAAGCGGGTTGAAACCGGTCTACGTGAGGACGAAGGAAGGGCTCGGCCGTTTTTCGGCGAAGATGTACAGTCCCGATCGTCTCGAACCGGAGTTCCGTAAAGCCGTGCGTATGATGGTGGATCGTCAGAAACGTGCCGGATTTGTCCCACTCAGGCCTACGTCCCCCGTAAAGCTGGAAATGGATCTGGTGACAACCGTAATGGCCGATGCCGTTTCGATGATACCCGGTGTGACTCGTCCGAACGGCAGAACGATCGCCTACGAAAGCTCGTCATTCACCGACATCATGCATCTGATTTTGGTTACCGCACTTCTGAGCGGTAGATTTCGCGATTATGCATAAGAAGGGATTATGAATAAGGAAGAACAGATAGGGTTGATCAAGCGCCTTTGCGACGCAAACGGAATCTCTGGCTTCGAGGACGAAGTCGTCGATGTCGTGAAGGATGCGGCGCGTGGCTTGGGGAAGACGAGCATCGACTCGATGCGTAATGTATATCTGGAACGCAACGGCAATAGGCAAGAACTACCGACGGTGCAACTTGACGCCCATACCGATGAAGTGGGATTCATGGTCAAATGCGTCAGGCCGGACGGCATGCTCGAGTTCATCACCATCGGCGGATGGGTGGCGAGCAACATACCCGCCCATCTGGTACGCGTGAGAAACAGGGATGGACAGTACGTTCCTGGATTGGTTGGTTCAAAACCGCCACACTTCATGACGGAAGCGGAACGCAAGGCTCCGCTCGATCCTTCCCAGTTGTTCATCGATGTCGGAGCGAAGAGCGCCGAGGAGATTGCCAAGGATTACCGGATTGATGCGGGTGCGCCGGTGGTGCCCGAGGCGACCACGACATACGATTCGGTACATGAAGTATTGTGCGGCAAAGCATTCGACAACCGCATGGGATGCGCTTCCATTCTTGCCGCAATGCGTGAACTGGACGGAACGCCCCTGAAGGTCAACGTAACGGGTGCGTTCGCAACCCAGGAAGAAGTGGGGTGCCGTGGGGCCATCGTGACGTCCCAAAGAGTAAAGCCGGATATCGCGATCTGCTTCGAAGGTTGTCCTGCGGATGACACCGTGGTTCCTGCGTACCAGAGTCAGACGGCACTTGGTAAAGGGCCGATGCTTCGTATCATCGACGCAAAAATGATCACCAATCCTCGTTTCGAAAAATATGCGCTGGATCTTGCGAAAAGTCTTGGCATTCCGACCCAGGCGGCGGTACGCAGCGGCGGTGCGACAAACGGTTCTGCGATTCACCTCTCGAACGGAGGCGTTCCCGTAATCGTCATGGGGATCCCGGTTCGGTACGCCCACACACATTACGGATATTCCTCGTATTCCGACTACGAAAACGGCGTGCGCTTGGCCGTCGAGATTCTCAGACGAATGGATGCGGAAACGATATCGTCTTTCTGAAACAAGCCAACGGACGTATAGCAGTATTCGCATTGCAATCAATGACCGTTTTTCGGTATACCGACGTATATGGAAAAAGCCCTCGAACGCGATGATCGGGCACAATTGCTTGTGCTCGACCTCGCGAGTTTTTGGCTGAACATTTCTGGTTCGGCCATGTCGTTCGCACTTGTCTACCACTATCGGAGAATCTTTGGGCTTCCCCCTGCGAACATCGGATTGTCCGTATCGATCAACACGATCTCCTATTTTATCGGGTGTATGATCCTCTCTCCGGTTGTCCGCGCTTTGAAGCCAAGATATTGCGTAAGCATTTCCTTGTGTGGAATGAGCTTGTTTTTATTTCTTTTTTCCAACTCGACGGCGCTTTCCATCGCGTACACCTGCATCTTCATCTACGGGTTGTTCAACAGTCTTTTATGGCCTGCCGTGGAGATGTGGATATCGCGGGGACGCGAGGGCAGGGCTTTGAGCGCCGCTACGGGAAGCTTCAATTTTTCATGGAGCTTCGGCGCCGGCCTTTCCTCCTACATCGGAGGACTCCTCGTATCCCATTCAACGTATGCAGCATTCCGCTTCACCGAAATCGTCTACGTGGCTACTACGGCTTTTCTGTTGTTCATGTCCACGATCAACCCTACCATCAGGGCGGCGCAAAGCGAAAAGGTACAGAACAGACGGAGCAACGAAACGGACCACAGCACGCCCCTTCGGTTTTTCTGTTGGGTCAATGCGACGATCTCCAATGCAATCGTTTCGATGGTGGGCATCATTTTCCCGCTGTATGCCTTGGATGTACTGGGTATCAGCGAAAAGGAAACCGGTGCGTTGCTCCTGGTACGCGGATTCGCCACCTGCGGTATGTTCGTCATTCTTGGACGGACAAACGGTTGGCGCTTCAATAAAAAACTGATCCTCGCCGTCACGTTCTCCCTCGCTGCAATGTCGTTGTTCGGTGCGGCGATCCATACGAAGTTGCTGTTCATCCTGTTCTTTTTCGGTCTCGGACTGATTCATGCGTGCGCATACAACATGTCGATGTTCCATGGAATTTCAGGAGCGTTGAAACGTTCGAGGCGGGCGGGTATCCACGAGACGATTCTCGCGTTGGGAAGCATCAGCGGAGTGGTGAGCGGCGGGTACTTGTATCAGCGGTATTCCTTTTCCACGACATTGTTCGTCATCGGAATCGTATCGCTCATAGCGTTCGTGGGGGAATGCGTGGCAATGGGAGTGCTTTCCCAGAGGAACGTCGTCTGACATATTGTCACGTGGCGCCGAGCTTCCTGTAGACGGTAAAATACATCGTAAGAAAGCACGCCGTTCCACCGATCAGGTTTGAACACGGTTCGGCGAGAAACACGCCGTCTGAACCGAGAAAATGAGGAAGCAACAACGTGAGCGGAACGACCATGATGACTTTTCTGAACAACGAGAAGAAAATCGCCTGACGTTTCATTTTCAACGATTTGAAGACGTTTTGACCGCTCGACTGAAGTGATTGGAACAGGAATGCGAAGAAATAAAGATGCATCGCATGCGTCGCGTGTTCCAAAACCGTTGCATCGGAACTGAAAATGCGAATGAACATCCCCGGTTTAAGCAATACGAGCACCCAGATGACCGCAGTGTATCCGACGGCCCACATCGTGGTGATTCTGATACCTTCCTTCAGTCTGTCGTATCGCTTTGCGCCATAGGAAAAACTAAGAATGGGAGAGGAACCGTCGGTGACCGCCCCCACCGGCACTTCAAGAATCTGTCGGACAGAGGAAATGATCGTATAGATGGAAATATACAGGTCTCCGTATTGCGCGAGCATGAAGTTGCAGACGAGAGCGACGATGCTGTTGGTGAATTTCATGATGAAACTGGCGAACCCAAGTCCGACAATGTCCTTGATCTCACGTTTTCGGACATGACAGAACAACACCGGCTTGATCTTCAGTTCCGAAGGCCCTCGAACAAGAAACACAAGGACGATCAAGGCGGAAATACCTTGGGAGATCACCGTGGCGATCGCAGCCCCCCTCACTCCCATGCCCCATACGAAAATGAACAGAGGATCGAGCACGATGTTTGCGACCGCCCCGATAAAAATCGTCAGCATTCCGACCCCTGCGAACCCTTGGGCGTTGATGAACGGATTCATGCCCGAAGCGATCATCGTGGCGACGGTCCCAAGCAGATAAATCCTCAGATAGGGAACCGCATACCGGATGGTAACATCGGAGGCGCCGAAGGCAATGAGCAGGGTGTGCATCGAAAGAAGACAGATGATCGTAAGAATCACGCCGCTGCAAAGCAACAGCAAAAAGGAAGTATTCATCACGCGTTCCGCTTTCGGTATATCGCCGCGTCCCCGTTCG
>JBAXYP010000050.1:0-9158 GCA_041670725.1 Sphaerochaetaceae bacterium | reverse complement strand
TTCTGCTTGCCATCTACGATAACATGATGCCTCTCGTTGTCGGAGCCATCAGCCAAGTCTCATTCTCTTCCACGGAAACGGAAAAACAAACGAAAAACTGCACATATCTTCTTGAAGCCTTGGAAGATGGACAAACCGATCTCGCCGTTGCGCTCGCATTGGTGACACTCAGTTCCATGGAAGACAAAGCCTTAGCGAAATTCCCTGACGAATCAGAAGCTTTGGCGTGAACAACATCATTCTTATCGAACATGCCACGGTTCGCCGAGAGGGTGTACCGATTCTTGACAATGTCTCTTTCTCTGTGAAGGAAGGAGAACATGTCGCTGTCATCGGCGCGAACGGAGCGGGAAAAAGCACACTCGTCCAAGTCATCAGCGAGGAAGTCCATCCATTGTACAATCCATCGACAAAACAACTTTTGTTCGGAAAGGAACGCTGGCAAGTCAGTGAATTAAGGAAAAAACTTGGAATCGTCTCCCAGTCCCTGCAATGGATGTGCAACTCCTCGGACAAAGGCTTCGACATCGTCGTTTCAGGATTCTTCAGTTCCATCGGCCTGGATTTTCATCATCACGTCACGGAAGAAGAAACAGAGAAAGCGTCGCTGGCAATGGAGAGGACCGGATGCTTGGCCCTCAGGGACAAGCAAATGAATCGGATGTCCAGCGGGGAAGCGCGAAGAGTCCTTCTTGCCAGAGCCTGTGTTCACGACCCGTCCGTCCTGCTCCTTGATGAAGCGGTCGGGGCGCTTGATTTCCCTTCCCGCGCCCAATATCGGCAAATTGTTCGGACATTCGCTCGAGAGGGGAAAACCATCGTCCTGGTCACCCACGAACTTTCAGAAATCATTCCCGAAATCGACAGGGTTGTCGTAATGAGGCAAGGGAAAATCATTGCGGACGGGCAAAAAGAAGATATTCTCACTCCCCCGCTCCTGTCCGAGGCCTATGGGACGCATGTGTACGTAGATCGGCATGACGGACTGTACAACGCATGGTGCTGACCCCCGTTTTGTTTTTGCTTTTCCTTTGTTTCATAGTATACTTGAAGAAACGAAACCCTTCGGAGGAATGCTATGAAACGATGCTCCATCATCATTCACAGTGTAACGGGTAATTGTTACATTCTCGGTTCCTATCTGAAAGACCTGATGTGCGAACGCAACGTGGACGCCCGTCTTTACCGAGTTGAGGATCAGGATCTCCATATCTGGGCGGAAAAACAGGACACCACCAATGAGTTTTACGAAGATATCTTCGCGCTCCCCGTGGCAAGCACAGACTTACTGCTCAAAAGCGATATGATCATCCTTGGCTCTCCTACGCGATTCGGAAACACGACCTCGGAAATGAAGGCATTTCTTGATGGAACCTACCCGCTCTCGGAGAACCGTGAGTTGAACGGCAAATTCTTTGCATGCTTCACCAGCTGTTCCCATTCGACAAACGAGGGAGCCCATGCATTGGATTCCATGATTTTTTGGGCACAATGCCAAGGGCTGATCCATATTCCGTTCGGCGTCCACACGGACATCGACGATCAGAACCAACCGGCCGCGGGCATCGTGCATCTGGCAGGGAAGGAAAATATGATACGTCCCAGCGAGCAACTAGGAGCCATCATGTCGGTATACGCGGACGATCTCGCCGCATACGTCCAAGAGTGAGTCCTAGGTGCGGGAGAAAAACCGTTTGATTCTCAGAAGCAGGCAAACGATGAAGCCCTTGCTGTATCGCCGTTTGTAATCCGCCGTGGCTTCCTTGATCGAGACGTTATTCCCTTTCTCCCGTTTCTGTTGATCCCAGTATCGGACGATCCACATGTACATATCCGCTTCGGTCATCCCGGGGAACGAGGAAAGAAGATGATCGTTGCGGATTTCGTTGACGATCGGTTTGTAAACATTCCGGTACCAGCTTTTTGCGGCATCTTCAAAACTGATCTCTTTTCTGATTCCTTGGTTGATGTAGTATTTGTGGACCAGAATATGGTTGATCATCTCGGGATAGAACCCCGCAGTGTTCGAGACGATCTCATTCATAGGAAGAGACTTTTCCGGGTGGTATTGGTCGACAAACCGTTGCCGCTCGTACTGGCAGACTCTTTGGTTGAGATCCTTCATCGTCATGCCGGGTTCCAACTTGATCTCACTGTCCAACTCAACGACTTCCGCATCGATAAACTCCACACCTTGGGCTTTCGCCACGGAAACCCGATGATTGCCATCCCGTACAAAATAATTGTCCCCAAGTTTGTATACGGAGATCGGAGGAAGGATGATGTTCTCTTTCTGCGCCTCATCGATGCTTCGCCATCTCGCACGAAGCATCTCCTTTTTTGGATAAAAAGCCATGGAGAAATCATGGTACCGCCCCTCGGAACCGATGATGTCCTTCACCGGGATCGTCCGCATGCCGCGGTATGTCTCTCCTTTGGGCTTGATCAATTTCGTGACATCATATAAGGAAAGCAAATCGCTGTTTTTCCACGAAAGCCCTGACATCAGGGATTGAATCCTTCCCCTGCGTTTGGCTCGTTCGAAATCATCATTGGCTTGGTTAAATACTTCCATCATGTTCTGTTACCTAATTCAGGATCATCCAGAATGAAACTCTGGAACACATTGATAACCTTTGTCTGTTCATATTGCACAATACGCTCCTGATTCAAGTCAAGTAAATGCACGTGTCCGTGGAGCAAATATTTTGGTTTGTATTTCCTGATGAATAGCAGGAAAGAGGAGAACCCTGTATGACAACGGTCGATATCGTCGTTGATGCCAAGAGGCGGCGCGTGAGTAACAAGAATGTCAACGTACCGCCCATGCACTATTTTGTTCCACAAAAGCTTCGGCGCCATCCTCCAGATGCGATGACGCATCTCGCTTTCGGTAAACTGGTTTCTGCCTCGGTTATACCGCATACTGCCCCCCAGTCCCGCAATGATCAGATCGTGACGCTTATCATAGACGACTTTTCCGTCGATGTAATTTCCCCCGTATTCCGGCAGGATTTGAAGCCGTTGCGGTGCGGAATCATAATTGAACCCCGTTACCTGTCCCTCTTTCGTAAACTGCCCCATGCTTTCAAGATTATGGTTCCCGAATACAAAATAAAGATCCTTGTTCAATGTCGAAATGATGAACTCATAATATTTCAGGGGAAGATCCCCCGCGCTGACAATGAGATCCACGTCTCCGTACCGCTTGGAGATATTTTTCGAGTAAATCAATGGATCCGTCTCATCGCTGACACACAGGATCTTCACGCTTCACCCCATCATATAACCGCAATCGACGACAATCACCTGCCCCGTCATCGCCGTATTTTCCGATTCGAACAACACGGCGGATGCCACTTCCTCCGGCTTCACCATGCGTCCCAACAGGGCACGTCCCTCAAACTTTGACCGGACGAGGTTCCCTTCCGTATGCAAGTACGGCGCATCAAGAAGACCGGGAGCAACCGCATTCACCCGGATCGGAGCGATTTCCGCCGCAAGACTTCGGGTATAGGAAACCACGGCGCCTTTAGACGCGTCGTAACCGACCGTCCCGCCGAAGCCGGGATGCATTGCGTTGATGGACGCAATGTTGACGATCGCCCCCGTCCGCGCGAGTACAGGCAACAGTTTCTGCACCACCAGATGCATGCCACGGATGTTCACGCCAAAAACCTTGTCCCATTCCCCTATGGGGATTTCCGCTTCCGTATGACTGACAAAAACGCCACTATTGTTGACGAGCACGTCCAAAGAGGCAATATCGGAAAGCACGGAGAACCCATCGGGAGAGGTCACGTCAAGCGGAAGCGTCGTCACCCCGGAAATCTTTTGGAGCGTTTCCAGTTTCTCGCTTTGATGGGTATAACAACCATAGACATGATATCCATGGGAAAGGAACAGTCGTGTGGTGGCAAACCCCAGCGTACTCGTCGCACCGGTGATCAACACGTGTTTCATCGCAAATACTCCTCTATCTCGGGACAATCAGGATAGGAAGAAAACAAATCATTCGTTCCCTGACGATACCTGCTTGGGTCATACGGAGGGACCATCGTCGTGGCGCACAACGCATAGCCGTCCGCCTCTTCCAGTTTGGTCCCCTGCCAGCATCCACCCGGGACAATGGCAATCGGCTTTCGTCCGTCGGAAGCGAAACCAAGCATGGTGAATGAGTGACGACCATCGGGATACAACACCAATTGTCGCAGAGGGGATCCTTCAAGAAAATACCACACCTCGTCAGTGGGAAGCCAATGAAGACGGGAATAATTGTCTTTGTCCACCAGATAATATATCGTTCCGCCAAGAATCCGCGAACCCGAACGATGCGTATAAATCTTTCGATAGTATCCGCCTTCTCCTTCCAAAGGGACAAGCCCCAGATCGCGAATCAGTTGCTGCGCCTTCACAGCGGCCATCCTTTGATGATACTCCGTACCAATGCGGTGAACGTATGTTTTACCCGTTCCCCCGTCTCCAACACTTCTTCGGTGGTCAGCGGTTGGTCAAGAATTCCTGCAGCCATGTTGGTCAAACAGGAAATCCCCATCGTACGCATCCGCATGTGACTCGCCGCAATGGCTTCCGGAACGGTGGACATCCCCACCGCATCGGCTCCGCACATCCGAGCGAAGCGGACTTCCGCCGGTGTTTCATATTGAGGTCCGGTGAACAGTTGGTATACGCCTTCCCTCAACTCAATACCAAGCGAAGAAGCGCACCTTTTCGCAAAAATCCGAAGTTCCTTATCGTACGCATTTCCCATATCGAAAAACCGCTGCCCCAGTTCGTCGCAGTTCGGTCCACGCATCGGACTCTCGGGGACCAACTTAATGTGGTCTTTGATCAACATCAAGTCTCCGGGCTTCCATGCGGTATTGACACATCCTGCGGCATTGGTCAAAAGCAGATTCCTCACACCCAACATCCGCATCGTCTGGATCGGGTAAACGACTTGATCCATCCCATATCCTTCATAGTAATGGAATCGTCCCTGCATGCAAATGATCCGTCTGCCTTCGAGATTTCCGACAATCAGGCGACTTTTATGGCCGGGGGCAGTGGAAACAGGGAAATTGGGAATCTCTTTGTACGGGATGACCACCGCATTTTCAATCTGATCGCCGAGTCCGCCGAGTCCGCTTCCCAGCACAACGCCGACCGCCACCGGCTCGTCTCCGATCTTCGACAGGATAAAATCCTTCGTTTCGTTCAGTTTTTCCATCAACCGTTCCATTACATTCCTCCCGACATGCGCTTCTTACCAGATAAAGAGTATCTTCTTCTACAGTACACCATTCACTGCAGAAGAGGAACAGCCAATCTTGAAAGGACCCATGCGACGGACGCCTCTTCCAGACAAAAGAAAACCCGGGGCAAGATCGTTCTTTCCCCGGATCGCTTCTTCGTGCTTTGCCTATCCTCAGAATGTCAAACCCACTCCCAACGTAAGTTGGACGTCAGAAGAAGGAGATGAAGAACCAATCGTACGAGTAAGGTAATCCACTTCGCCATAAACATTGGCATCCACCCACTTCAGGAACTTCGGCACCATATACTTTCCGTACAGGGAGAATGTCGTGGAACGGGTTACCGTACCATATGGCGTGCTGTCCTTGATATCCGGTCCATCTTCATTATTCCCATTAGAATTGTGACTGGTAAAGAAGCTCATTTGTCCGTGAATCATATGCGTAATGGCAAACTTCGCTTCCATGACCTGTGGAATTCGGTAATCAACATCCCATTTGATCACCTGGGCGTCGCCCCCGTACGGGAATCCGACGTAATCGAACCGGGTCACGTGGCAATACCCGTTCGTAGAATTAACGACTCCGTTCTCCGTCATCGTGATGAAATCGACGTAATTTCTTCGGTAAAACTCAGGGGTGGTCTTGGCATACTCGACAGCCGTCGCAACCGCCCCGTCTCCAAGTCCGAAGGTATATTCCATACCGCCAAGATATCCATATGCATCGGCCTGTTCGTCCCCTTCGTTAAGAGAACGTGCTTGGTCCATGACAAATTGCCCATAGAGATTCAAGCCTCCCAACGGCATGACATCAATTTCCAAGCTTGCCAATGAATTGAAAATGCTCTTGTTATCCAAATTATGGAAAACATATGCCGGATTCATGTAGTATGGATTCAACCCATTCGGTGCCTGATACATGATATCTTCCGAAAGCGCATAGGTGAGCCACTTGCCGATACGATGCTCCAGACGGTGCGTCATGAACACGCGGGTATATTTCGCAGGGGCTCTCTCCCACGCCTCCAAATCATCTTCTGTATACGGATACGTGTTGAAAAACAAATACGTGGCCTCAAATTTGAATCTTTTGGAAAACGCGGCCACTCTCCCATACGTATTGTTCAGCGCATGGTCGTCGATGACCATGTTTCCGATATGGGAATTCCCCCAGCTTATTCTGTCCCGGGAGAAGGAAACCACCCAGTTCGTTCCGCCGAAAGCAAGTACCGCCCGATTGGGAAAGGTTTGGGAGAGATCGGTACGCGTGGGAATGTTCGTTCCGAATCTCCGTGCGAACAATTGGTAGTATTGGTCGTAATAGATATGCCTTGTATTAACGTCACCATAATCACTGGGGATCAAAGCCCCGATGCCTGCGTCGGTCCAATTCTCCGCATTTTTCAATTCTACGATATTATCGTTATACGACTCCCGTGACGAGCCGAAACTGAAATCAAAGAAATTGTAGAAGTATTTGCCGATCCCGAAGGCGAATCTACCGTCGGCAAGTGGAGCCCGGCGTTCATAGTCATAGAGCCAGTCGGTATCCATGACATAATCTTCGGTATTGGTATGTGTATACATCTCCCCGTTGAGATCGATGTTGACCCCAAGCCCAAAACCATCATCAAACTGCCAGCGCAGACCCGAGGCCACTTCCTGAACCAAGTGGTCATACAGTTTCTGCGCCGAACGGGAGAGTCGGTTCGCGTCGATCCTCCCCAGAATCATCTGGGCTTCCCCCTTCGTCCACGGACGGGAATTCGAAGGCGTTCCCATATTGGTCAACGCATAAAGATCATCCATCTCTTGGTATACGGAAGAACTCAAGGGAACAACTTCCGCATAGGTTCCTTCAGACGCCCATGCCGCAACACCGGCAAGCAACACAAGGGTTACTGCCACAACTAACTTCTTATTCAACATTACCTCCCCACACATGGTGTTTTACAACCATAATGATATCACAGGAAGTATATAAAAGTTCACGTAGGGAAGGAATCCCCTTATCGCCTCTTTTCAGCAATTACCATCCGGCAAAAGCTTTCTTCACAGTGTTCCGGCCCGTTCCACTTCCAAGGCGGCGAGGATAAAGGGACCGATCCCCTTGAAATCGTCGGTGGCGATTTTTTCACCAACATAATAACGGAAGGAACCGTCACGATACGGGTTGCCGCCAAGCCCCGCCACGGAGCAAATGCCTCCCAAACAGAAGTCTTTGTCGAGATAACGGATCTTCATTCCTTCAAACGCCTTGGTGGCAGCCTTCGTATCTTCGGGATCGTTGGTGATACCCATTCTGTACGCCTTCAAGAGTGTGTAGACGAACATACTGGTCGCACTGGTCTCCAGATAGTTTCCCTTCCTGCTCCCTTCGTCCATCACCTGATACCACATGCCGCTCTCCGAATCCTGGACGCTACGGATGGAAGGAATCAGAGAACGAATAATCGCATGGAGATCTTCCCTGCCCGAATATCCCTCGGGCAGATAATCGAGCACATCGAGTACCGCCATACAGTACCATCCCATAGCTCTGCCCCAGAAGTGGGGAGACAAACCGGTCTTCTCGTCAGCCCACCTCATGCCGCGGGATTCGTCATAGGCATGGTACAGCAGGCCGCTTTCCGGATCCCTGAGCAACCGGTATGTCGTCTTCAGTTGGCGTACGACATCCTCCATTCCTTTCCGATCATCCGTCAATTGGCTGTATTGGGCATAAAACGGACCTTCCATATACTGACCGTCGAGCCAGACCTGCCATGGATAGATACCCTTATGCCAGAATATTCCACTCTTTGTTCTGGGTTGGTGTTCCAGTTGGGAACGCAACAAGCGTGCGGCATCCAAGAATCGCTGTTCCCCCGTCTTTCGATACAACGTAAACAGATTCCTTCCTGGGTTGATTTGATCAAGATTAAACTCGCCTTCGCGGTACGTGACGATGCTTCCATCCCTTGCAATCATCGGATCATACAACCCGTACGCCCAAGAGAAAAGGGACGGATCGGCCTCGAGGCACGCCATAATAACCAGACCGTGCTCATAATGCCATTTCATCATGCCGGGATGATATATTCCCTTGACATGCTGCGCCATCTGGAAAGAAAAAGGTTCCTGCATAATTTTCGCTTCCCGAAAAAAAGATAAAAGACATCCGGTCATCATACGACGGCCGGATGCATACAAACAAGATCAATTCAGAAGATTGTTTTCCTGCGCGTATTTCACGCCGGCGTCATTCCACGCCTGACCGCCTTGCTTCTTGAACTCTTCAACCCAAGCGTTCCAGTTGTCTTTGGTGAGTTCGCGCTTGCCGGTAATGAATTCGGCAAGTCCCTGCTCATAGAAACGCTTCAGGTCAGCGTTCGGATACGGCATCATATCGGCCCCGATCTCCGATGTCCATTTACGTTTCTGCATGTCGCGGAGCGTAGTCAATGCGCTCATTGTCTTACCGCTGACCGCCGTTTTGTACGTCGGGTAGCGACTACCAAGCTCAATATCACTGTTATAGAATACCAAGTTTCGAAGTTGCGTGACCGTCTGGCCTTTCGGCGCGGAGAACGCAAGATCCGGATCAGAAAGTCCGGTGGCAACGGGGATTCCATTGGCATCCTTCGTGTAGTTGACACCTTCGACGCCCCAGCCAAGGAGATAGTAGCCTTCATCGGAAGCCATCCATTCCAGCAATTGAGCGATTTTATCGGCTTTTCCGGCTTTGGCAGCCTTGGCACTGATCGCATAGATGCGGAATCCGGCGGTATACGGACCGATGGACGATTTTCCACTCGAACCTACCGGCGGATCGACGACGATCCACTTGCCGTTGGGGAAGTTTTTGTCAAACGGGGCATAGTTGGAAGTCGCCGCATACGCCGCATTCTGTTCCCTCATG
>JBAXYP010000049.1:0-9248 GCA_041670725.1 Sphaerochaetaceae bacterium | reverse complement strand
TGAAAACTCCTCCCATGCCGGGATTCTGATCCTTCGTATAAGTCTTTCCTATATTCTTCCCGCCTGTGTTTTTTTCCGGTTCGACCGGGCGGTTTCCTTCGCTTTGTCGATCAACACCTCGATGGCGCCGATCAGACCGGTGAGGTGCTCGATTTCTTCCTTCAGGTAGAGTGAATAATACACTTGGGTCCCTTCCTTCCTTGCCTTGATCAACCCGCAGTCCTTCAGCACCTTCAGGTGATGGGATATCGCCGGACGAGAAAGACGGGATCGGGAAGTGATGTCGGTCACGCACAATCCTCCGTCGCCGGCCTCCGCGATTTCCATGACAATATGTTGGCGGACTTCATCGACCAATGCGAACAGCATTGGTGCGCAGACATGAAATTGTCGCAACGCCTTTGCGACTTCCGAGGATTTTTGGTTTCCCATGATGCTCCTTCTTCCAAGGTAGTTTAACCCAACGCTCTTGTCAATTCTTCCGTCGCTTGACGTTTTCCATGCCGTTTTTTATATTTGCAGACGTTTATAGGTTTAAATGTTTAAACTGATAATTTAATAGAAGAAGAGGCGGAAGTATGAGGAAACTGTTGAGGCACCCGAAAATGGTCGTCGCCGTTTGTCTGGCGTTGACGGTATTCTTCGGTGTGCAACTGAGGCATCTGGAGTTTGACAATTCCATTCGCCAGTTCATGCCGCAGAAGGACAAGTCATATCAGAGAATGCTGAAGACTGAGGACACATTCGGGAGCATGGTGGTCACCGGCGTGTCCATCGAGACCGGAGGGGAGTCGATCCTGACGCCGCAGAACATCTCCGTGATCGACAGGATCACGAAAAGATTCGAACAGATCCCCGTCGTTGAAAACGTGGTTTCGTTGACGAATATCGATTACGTGGAGGGAAAGGACGGCTCTCTGGTCGCCGGCCCTCTCGTGGGGGACGGATACACCGGAAGCGAAACAGACATCGAGGAGATCAAACGGAAACTGACCGATTGGAGCGAGATGTATGACAAGGTGATCATCAGTGACGATCAGAGGGCGACGCAGATTCAGGTGACGTTTCACAAAAACGGAACGGTCGCCGAGAAACAGGAAATGCTTGACCAGATCCAGAAAATTCTGGATGAGGAAACCGCAGGGAAGAACATGGTCGTCAGGGTTTACGGAGATCCGACGCTCAGCGAGCAGGGACGAATCTACATGCTGGACGATCTGAAGCATCTGATCCCGTTGGTGACGCTGGTCGTCCTGCTTACATTGCTGTTCAGCTTCGGGACATTCGACGGGACGTTCCTTCCGCTTCTTTGCGTACTGATGGCCACCGAGTGGTCCATCGGCCTGATGGCGATGACCGGCCAGTCGTTCAACGTCGTCAGTTCGGTCATCCCCGTCGCGTTGATCGCCGTCGGCTCGGCATACGGCATTCACGTGCTGACCCACTATTACGTAGCGTTGGAACGGCACAGGGACGAGCCTCTGACCCGTGAGTCCTATACGGACATCATCATCGAGGGAATGAACGAGGTAAAAACCGCCATATTCCTTGCCGGAGTGACGACCATCGTCGGATTCATCTCCCTGCAGACAAGTCCGATCAGACCGCTGCACAGTTTCGCCATGTTCACCGCGATCGGAGTGGCGTTTTCCCTGTTGCTGTCCGTCACCTTCATTCCCGCGATGCTTGCGCAAAAATCGCTGGACAAAGTTGGCGCGCACAGCAAACTGTACGACAAGCTGGTGCAGATCGTGGAGACCAAGCAGGAAAGGCGTCACGGCAGGGGGTTGTACAACATCTACCAAAATCTGGCCGGCACCAAAGCCCGGATGACTATATCCGTTCTTATCATGCTGGTCGTCTCCGGTTTCGGGCTGTCCCGTTTGGTCGTCGATACGTCGTTGGTGAACTATTTCGACAAAGACAGCAAGGTACGCAAGGACATCGATTACGTAGACCGCACATTTGCGGGAACCAACAGTGTGTATTTCACCATCACGGCGCCGAATCCCGGCGGCATCACCAATCCGGAATTGCTCAAGCCGATGGACGACATGACGACCTACCTGTACGATTCGTTCCCCGATGTGGGAAAAATCGTTTCGTTCCCCACGTTCCTGAAGCGGATGAACCAAGTGATGCACATACCGGAAGATGCATCGACGATCGGCGAAGATCCTTCCGCCGGAGACGAGACAGCGTCCCTTTCCGGTTTCGGCGATGAAACACTTTCGTCTTTCGGAGGGGACGAAGGGACGGACGAGGCTGAAACGAATCCCTCCGAGGACCCCGACGTTGCCTATGCAAAGAAACTGGAGGAATCGATGGACGTGGAGGATGCCCTTTCGGCCATGCACAAGGCGTATGTGGATGCGGGAGGGAAAAACGCCACGGTGGACCAAATCGTCACGCAGCTGGAGAGACAGTACAACTATAACGGCATGGCTTATTACGAAGTTCCGTACGATCCTTCGAAGTATCCGGCATCCAGCAGGGCCGAACTGTCGGACCTGGTCAGCCAATACCTGATTCTCTTCAGCGGTTCCCTTGATCAGTTCAACGACGACGCATTGCAGCCCACCCGGACGAGGATCGCCGTACAATTGAAGAACCACAGCACCAACACAACCGAGGCGTTGATCGAGAAAGCCGAGGCATATGCCGCCGCGCATTTCCCCGCGGGCTACACGCTGGAAGCGACGGGTACGGGCCAACTGGAAGTCGAAATGACGCATATGATCATCGAGAGCCAAGTCAAAAGCTTGCTGTTCTCGCTCCTCAGCGTACTGGTCATCCTGTCCATCGCGTTCCGTTCCGTTTGGGCGGGGTTGCTCGGATGCGTTCCTTTGGCATGTTCCATTCTGCTGAACTACATGTTGATGGGATTCTTCCACATCAATCTGGATCTGGTCACCAGCATCATCGCGTCCGTCGCTATCGGTGTCGGCATCGATTATACGATTCACTTCCTGGAGACGTACAAAGGAGAGAGGGCAAAGCAGGATGACCTTGTGATCGTCACCAAAGAGACGTTCAGAAAAAGCGGAAACGGCATCGTGACGAATGCGATGGCCGTGGGATTCGGGTTTTTGGTTTTGTGTTTCTCCGGTTTCGTCGTCTTGAGGTATATCGGCATTCTGGTGGCGATCGTCATGTTTACCAGTTCATCGTTGGCGATGACCTTGGTTCCGGGGCTGTTGAATGCACATGAACCAAAGTTCATCAAACCGAGATCGGAACGGAAAAAAGAAAATCTGAAATGAGAGAGGAGAATATATGAGCAACATAAAAAAAACGGTGTTGTGCCTGTTCGCTGCGATGGTCGTGGCGGGGCCCCTGTTCGCCGTCAGCGGATACGAGGTGATGAAGCAGGTGCACGACAAAAAGGTTCCTTCCTACACCCATACGTTGGTGAAGATGGATCTCATCGAACAAAACGGGACTACCCAAAACCGCGTCATGGAGGAGTGGAGCAGGGACAAGGATGGCAAGACCAGCGCCGTCATCGTTTTCCGGAGTCCCGCTTCCGTCAAGGGGACGAGGTTCCTGTTGATCGACAAGGAGGGCGGCGAAAGCGACAAATGGATTTACCTGCCGAGTCTGAAGACGACGCGCCGCATCGCTTCCGGCGAAGGGGACAAGCCGTTCATGGGTTCGGATGCCACGTACGACGATCTGAACGGACGCGAGCTGGACGACGATGACGACGAGCTCATGGAGGAATCCGTGACGCAGGGCGGATATACTTGCTGGAAAGTCAAATGCACGCCGAAACCGAATGGACCGGAAAGTCAGTACGGGTACCGCGTCGTGTATGTCGATCAGGACACAAAACTTCCCGTCAGGGAGGAAGGATATGACAAACAGGGAAGCCTGCTGAAGGTCCTTGACGTCCAGACCGTCAAACATATGGAGGACTATGACATTCCGATGGTCAATTTCCTGCAGAATGTCCAAAGCGGTCACTCCACGCGCCTTGCCATCACCAACATCGAGCTGGACAGGCCGGTTTCCGAGAAGGTCTTCACCCAGAATTTCCTGAATACGGGAAAAATGTGACGGAGGGATAGTATGAAACAACGAATGGTAAAAATTCTTGCCTTGGCGACTGCCATGGGCTTGCTCTCCTTTCCTCTCTGCGCGGAAGAGGAAGGTACGGATGGAATGTCTTTCTCCTCCTTCGGGGAGGATGATTCGACGCCTTCCCTGTCCGTCAACGGAACGGCGGAAACCGAAATGAGGTGGTTCTTGGATGACGGGAATGATTCCACCGTCTCCAGTGATCCTTCCTTGGCGTTGTCTCTCGGCTACAGCGCAGAAAAGGTGGAAATGGATGCGAAATTAAAACTTTCCAAGGAAATTCTCGAGAATTACCCGGAAGACGCGCTGCAGGAAATGACGATTCGGGCGTATATGGGGGATTTCGTTGCGGAAGGCGGAAAAATGAAACTTGTTTGGGGAAAAGGGGACAAACTCCATGTCCTGGACAACTTCAACGCCGACGACTACACGGATTTCGTCATTCCCGACTACATTGACCGTCGCCTTGCCGTCCCGATGGCCCATCTCGTCTACAACGGTCCCGATTCCCTGCGCGTCGAGGCCGCGTACGTACCGTTGCTCGTCCCTGACCGCTATGCGACCGAGGGGAGGTGGACTCCGTCCCTCTATACTGATTCGGTACAGACGGTGTCTTTTTTGGCAACAGCATATGCTGATCAGGCATACCGCTCGACGTATGCGTCGGTATATGCTTCAGCCGTCAATACCGGTGTTCCTGCAGACGCCGCCGCAATCGCGGCGTCGGACTATGCCTCTCTTATGCAGAGCGTGTATCTCGCGAAGGTGGAGGCCCAAAACGGATTGTATGCGGATACTCATTCGCTGAAATACCGGCAGTTCGGCTTCCGCGTCACCGGTACCGTCGGTTCGTTTGACTGGGGCGCGTCATATTACGACGGGTTTGAGAAACAGCCGACGCTGCGGCAGGACAGGCTTGGGGCGTGGATCGCCGATCCTTCGACGGATGTCGATCCCCCACTGGATTACGACAGTCTCCGTGTGTTCGGCGTGGAAGGCGCGACGGCTGTCGGGCGGTTCAATTTCCGCATGGAAGGTGCGTACAATCTCACCGATGATGTGGCCGGCACGGACGGGAACGTCCGCAACAACAGCATCGGATGGGTGTTCGGCGTTGATTTCGACGTGGTGGGAAATCTCAACGTCAATCTGCAGACGAAAGGATCCGTTATCCTTGGGGCTGATGGCATCAAGGACAACGGGACGTCCGACATCGAGTACAGCGCCAAAGACAGGTACCACGACGATACGTTGGCACTTGCTTTGTCTGACAGCTTCCTGCATGAGCGGCTGAAGGCGGAATGCGATATGGTGTATGACATTGAATCGAACGACCTGGCGGTGATGCCAAAACTCACGTATTCCATTACGGACGGGTTGGACGCCTCCCTTTCGGGGCTATACATTCATGCGGATGACGAGGAAGGTGATTTTTATTCGTTTGCCGACAACAGTTTCGTTCAGGCAAAGATTGTCTATTCCTTCTGATCGCCTTTGTCTTTTGGACGTACGGGGCACTCACGGCCCGTACGCCGTTTTTATTTGCCCTTCGTTTCCAATGGCTTGATTTTTCGCAGGTATTCCATACGGTAGAAGATAATGGTAAGGATGAATGATGAAATCTCGGCGATGATGAACGCATACCATACGGCGTCCAATCCCCAGAAGCGGGAGAGAAGGTATGCTGCGGGGAGCAGGACGACCAGCTGTCTGGTTACGCTGATGATCATCGAAAGGTAACCGTCGCCAATCGCCTGGAAGAGACTCATCAGCGTGATGGAGAAGCCGGCGAACACAAAACAGAAGGAAATCCTTCGGAGCGCGATCTCCCCGATGCGATACATTTCTTCTGAAGCGTTGAACCAGGAAAGCAATGTATGGGGAAACAAGAAGAAAATGATGAAGCCGATCGCCATGATGGTAAGCGAAACCTTCATGCCCGTCTTCTGCGTCTGAATGATGCGTTCCGGCTTTCTTGCCCCGTAGTTGTATCCCATTACGGGAATCATGCCGCTGTTCAAGCCGAATATCGGCATGAAAACGAAACTCTGCAATTTGAAATAGACTCCGAAGACCGCAACGGCGCTGGTGCCGTAGGCGATGATGATCTTGTTGAACCCCGTGGTCATCAAAGTTCCGATGGACTGCATGATGATGGAAGGGACGCCCACAGCGTAAATGCCCTTGACGGTTTCCTTTTCTAGGGGAAGATATTTCCTACGGATCTGCACTTCGGGGTTTTTCCTTACAAAGTGGAGAGCCAAAAGACAGGAAACATGTTGCCCGATGACCGTGGCGACTGCCGCGCCGGTCACGCCGAGCTTGGGGAAACCGAAGAGGCCGAAGATCATGATCGGGTCGAGGATGATGTTGGTAACGGCTCCGGTGATCTGGACGATCATCGGATGAATGGTGTCGCCCGTGGCCTGCATGATCCTTTCGCACATGATGTCGATGAACATTCCCAGCGAAATGACCAGACAGATCATCGTGTAAGACGCGCACATCGAAAGGAGTTGTGAATCATCGGTGAACAGCGTGTAGAATTTCCTGGAAAAAAGAAGCCCGAGAACGGCAAAGACGCCCCAACTGATGAAGGCGAGAGTCAGTCCGTTGTTCGCGCATTTTTCCGCAAGTACTTGTTCTTTCGAACCGAGTTTGCGGGACAAAAGGCTATTCATTCCAACGGACGTTCCCACTGCCACCGAGATCAACAGGTTTTGTATGGGAAACGCCAGCGACACCGCAGTCAGAGCCATTTCACTCTGCATCGAGACAAAAATCGAGTCAACGATGTTGTACAGTGCTTGGACCAGCATGGAGAACATGATGGGCGTAGACATGGATATCACGAGGCGAGGAACAGGCATCGTGCCCATCTTGTTCTCTTTTTTTGAGATGGATTGCTGTGGCATTGTGCTCTTGTTGTACCGGGATGATCCTCGATTGTCAATGGTGGGATGGACATGAAAGCGCCCATCGATTTACAATGCCCTTGGTTTTCTGGAGGGTGCGCATATGATCGTTTGTAAATTCGGAGGGAGTTCCGTTGCTTCCGCGAGCCAGATTCGGAAGGTGAAATCCATCGTCGAAGCGGACAAGCGTCGTTCCATCGTCATTGTTTCCGCTCCCGGCAAACGTATGAAAGGAGATGCCAAAGTCACCGATCTCCTGTACAAATGCAACGAGGCGGTCCAGATGGGCGTTTCCAGCCGTGAGGTGTTCGGCCGAATCGAGGAACGCTACCTTTCCATCCTTCAGGATCTGAAAATGGGTACGGAACAATTCCAGCAGATTCTGGAAAACATCCGCCAGAAGATCGACGCGGGATACGGTGCCGAGTATGCGGCGAGCAGAGGGGAGCATCTCAACGCCCGCTTGATCGCAAAGTTTCTTGGTTGGGAGTTCCTCGATACGGAAAACGTCGTCATCATCAAGGCGGACGGCACCGTTGATCCGGTGACGTACGAGAATATCAAGGAAGGGATCGATCCAAGCAAGCGGTACATCATTCCCGGGTTCTATGGGTCCGACAGCGAGGGGAGAGTCCGTACGTTCAGCCGGGGCGGTTCCGACATCACCGGCGCGATTTTCGCCAAAGCATGCGGTGCGGAAGTGTACGAGAACTGGACGGATGTTTCCGGTGTGTTTTCCGTCGATCCCCGGATCGTTCCCGATGCGCATGTCGTCGCCACAATGACCTACCGCGAAGTCCGTGAACTTGCAGGCGTCGGAGCCGGGGTGTTCCACGAGGAGGCCATCGCTCCGGTCTATGGGTCGAATATTCCGATCAACGTAAAAAACACCAACGTTCCCGGCGATCCCGGTACAATGATCGTTCCGTCACGGGAAGAAGACGATATCGTCGGCGTTTCCGCAAAGGGCGGATTCAGCAGGCTGACGGTGCGTAAGTTGATGCTGTTCAAAAAGAGCGGCATCCGCCATGGGTTGCTTACGCTGATGCAGGTGTTCGGCGTTCGTCCTTCGTTCTCCCTTTTCGGCATCGATTCGGTCGTCTGGCTGTTTGATTCGAAACTGGCCAGCGAGAGTATTCTCAGGACGATGTGCGCCCGGTTGAAATCGGAATTTGATTTGGATGAGGTGACGGTCGATCATGGGTATGCCGTGTTGGGTGTGATCGGTCAAGGGTTGCCGGATCATCCGGAGATTGCGGCGAAGGTATGCGAAGCGTTGAAAGACGCGGGTATCCGTGTTTCTTTCATCAACTACGGCGCCTCTGAAGACAGCACGTTGTTCGGTATTGATGAGGAAGTCATCCAGAAGGCGCAACAGGTGGTCTATCGGGCTATCTTTACAAACGACACAAACAAAAAGCAATCGTAATAATCGTCATGCCGAATTCATAGGGCTTTGATATACTTGCTTCTGTAGATTGGAAGCAGGGTGAACCATTCCGAATGGTTTCGGAGAAGCCTGCGAGTGACCACCTCTTTCTCTACGCGGGCATTTGTATGGATGGTGCGAAACTTAAGGAATTACTGAATGACGCGGACTTCATGAAACGGCTGATGATGCATCGCGGACAAACAAAGGGCATGCAAAAAACGTTCAGGGCGCATGGACTTGAGCTTTCCATGGTGGAAGCCGAGACGATCGACAAGATGATCAGCAAGGATCTTCCTGAGGGTGCGGATGCCTCCGTGTATGCCAAAGCCGCAGCAAAAGCGATCCCGGACATTGAGAAAGCCTTCAAACTGTAACCACAAGGCACAATGACATACAAAAAGAACGGGATGTTAGTCCCGCTCTTTTTGTTGGGTGAATGAGAAAAGAAATCAGTTCTCTTTTTTCTCGCCTTGCTTTGTGCTGGGTGCCATCAACGGTTTCTTGCTTCCAATGACAAGTTCCGTATCGCCATCAAAGAATTTGGCCTTGTTCATATCGGGAATAAGGGAAATCTTGGTGTCGACGGCAATGGTGTGCTTCGGATCAATACGCCCGATGACCTGTCCCTTCGTAGTCGAAACGTAGACATGCGTCTCGGAGCCGAGCGGTTCGACGACACTTACGTGACCGTCGATCGTTACGCCCGGTTGCGGATCCTTACTGAACGTCACATCCTCAGGCCTGATGCCGAATACGACAGCCTTGCCGACATACGGAGTAAGGAATTTCGCCTGTTCGGGCAACACTTTGATGCTG
The DNA here is from genome assembly GCA_041670725.1 of Sphaerochaetaceae bacterium. Classification (GTDB taxonomy): domain Bacteria; phylum Spirochaetota; class Spirochaetia; order Sphaerochaetales; family Sphaerochaetaceae; genus RUG023. The sequence goes on along the minus strand of JBAXYP010000049.1, from coordinate 5 downwards.
AACGA
>JBAXYP010000048.1:0-9448 GCA_041670725.1 Sphaerochaetaceae bacterium | reverse complement strand
GAAGGAAAGGATGCTTTGCAGGCGAAGGAAGCCGAACTTTCGGGCAGGAAGCCCGTTTCCGAAGTACGATACGTGGATAATGCATTCTATCGGTATCTGACTGGGACCGACCACCAGTAAGATCCGTAATGAGGAGACAGCATATGAAGAAAACGATGTGTTTTGTGTTGGCGTTCGCCATGCTTTGCGGCGTAGCGTTTGCCGCGGGCACCAAAGAGCAGGCACCGGCTGCGGCCGATGCATTGAAGATTGCCATCGTGACAAGTCCGTCTGGCGTCGACGATGGTTCGTTCAACGAAGACAACTACAACGGAATCCTTGCCTTTATCAAAAAGCATCCCGCAGCCACCGTCACCGCGGTGCGGGAACCGACCGGAGACAGTGCGGCGGCGGTGAAGGCCGCCAGCGACATCGTCGCCGACTACGATGTCGAGGTATGCACCGGTTTCCAGTTTGCGGGAATCGGCACATTGGCGCAGGAGAATCCCAAGACCAAATTCATTTTGGTCGATTCGTTCCCCACTGACGCCTCCGGCAAAGAGGTTGCGTTGGACAATGTCTACGCAATGCAGTTCGCCGAGCAGGAATCGGGATTCTTCGCCGGTATGGCCGCAGCGTTGGAAACCAAGACGGGCAAAGTCGCCGTGGTCAACGGCATAGCCTATCCTTCCAACGTCAACTACCAGTACGGCTTTATGTGCGGCGTGAAGTACGTCAACATCACAGAGGGGAAGAGTGTCCAGTGTGTGGAACTTGCTTCCCAGGCCGGTACGGACGTGACGGGCAAGAATGTCGGCGGCAACTACATCGGTTCGTTCGCCGATGAGTCGACCGGAAAGATCGTTGGGCAACAGTTGATCGGCGAGGGATGCGACATCATCTTCGTCGCCGCAGGCGGTTCCGGCAACGGCGTATTCACCGCGGCCAAGGAATCGAACGGCAAGGCGATGGTCATCGGATGCGACGTCGACCAGTGGAATGACGGCGGAAATGGAGACAAGAATATTATTCTGACCTCCGTTCTGAAGAACATGGCCATCAACGTCGACCGGCAATTGGAGAATATCGTTGCCGGGACGTTCAAGGGGCAGAACATCGTTCTGAAGGCCGATACCGATTCCACCGGTTTCGTCAAGGCGGAAGGACATCAGCAATTGAGCGCCGACACGATCTCGAAACTGGACGCTGCGTATACCGCCGTCAAGGCAGGAAAGATCGTTCCCGCCGCGAATTTCAACGGCATCACACCGGAGACCTTCACCGTTTCCAAGTAATGTAATTCCTGCATCCACTCCTTTCGGGGTGGATGCACGTTGTTCTTAGGAGGAAGCATGGAGGAAACACCAGAGGCGATCGTACGGTTTGAGCACATCACCAAGCGGTTCCCGAAAATCATCGCCAACGACGACATTTCCCTGTCTGTCCGCAAAGGGGAGATTTTTGCGTTGCTTGGGGAAAACGGTGCGGGCAAATCGACGCTGATGAGTGTGCTGTTCGGATTGTACGAACCGGATGAGGGACGGATGTTCATTCGTGGGAAGGAGGAAAAAATCCATTCTCCCGCCGAGGCCTCTGCGCTGAACATTGGAATGGTACACCAGCACTTCAGATTGGTGTTGAACCAGAGTGTTACGGAGAACATCATCCTCGGGCTGGAACCGGTGAAACGGCGCCTCGGTTTGTTTTCCCCGATCGACATGAAGGGCGCCCAGGAAAAGGTCAGACTCCTTTCCGAGCGGTATGGCCTTGATGTGGATCCGAAAGCGATTATTTCCCATATGCCGGTATCCGCCCGCCAACGGGTGGAGATTCTGAAAATGCTGTATCGGAACGCCGAGATCTTGATCTTCGACGAACCGACGGCGGTTCTGACGCCACAGGAGATCGATTCGCTTCTGTCTGTGATCCGTTCCCTCAGGGACGGTGGAAAGACGATTATCCTGATCACTCACAAACTCGACGAAGTCAAACGGGTCGCCGACCGGTGCGGCATCCTCTGCAGGGGAAAACTGGTCGGAGTATACGAAGTGAAGGACATTTCCACACAGCAGATGGCATCGCTGATGGTCGGTTACGATTTCGAAACCAATGTAGTGAAGGACGTCCATCCGCTCGGAAAGGAATCGCTTTCTGTGGAACACCTTTCCTATGTCGATTTCGATGGCGTAAAGAAAGTAGATGACGTTTCGTTCTCCGTACACCAAGGAGAAATCATGGCGATTGCCGGCGTGGCGGGAAACGGTCAGGTAGAAGTGGCCGATATGGTCGCCGGTTTGTTGTCTCCCGCTTCCGGTACGGTGCATTTCAATGGCGAGGACATTACCACTGTAGATATCCGGTCTCGAATCGAGCGCGGAATATCGTACATTCCTGAGGATCGGCAGGAAGTGGGGCTCCTTCTGGATTTCGATCTTGCAACGAATCTTTCCCTGAAACGATACTACCAAAGTCCCTACTGCATGAAAGGGGTCCTTCACAAGGACGCATTCGTCAAGACGGGGACTGAGTTGATCAAGGAATATGACATCCGTTCAAGCGAAGGATGCGCAACGCGCGTTCGCTCGATGAGCGGCGGGAACCAGCAGAAGGCGATCGTCGCCCGGGAAATCAGCATGGGAGGTTCCCTGATGATTTTCGTCCAGCCGACCCGCGGATTGGACATCGGAGCTATTAAGACGATCCACGAAAGGATTGTCGCCCAACGGGATCAGGGGAAAGCGGTATTGCTCGTTTCCCTTGAGCTTGATGAAATCATGGAACTTGCCGATACCATCGCCGTGATGTACAACGGCAAAATCCAGACGGTGAAAGCCGCTTCTGAACTCAGCGCGAACCAAGTGGGCGAATATATGATGGGGGTGCATCATGAAGCGTAAGGGCGATGGATGCAAGCGTGCCATGATCCGTCTGGTGGGGGTCGGTAAGGGACAGGACATCAAGACGGCGCTTTTCTGTATCCTGCTCGCGTTGGTCGCGGGATCCATTCTGTTGCTTTTCCTCGGGAAAAACCCGTTGCTTGCATACAAGAGTATTTTGCAGGGCGCGGGCTTCTTCCCCAAGGCGCGGTATGCGGGACACCGCAGCATGTTGACCGACTTCATGAGTCTGCTCAACTATACGACCCCGATGGTATTTGCCTCGTTGTCTGTGGCGATCGCGCTCCGATGCGGGTTGTTCAACATCTGCGTCTCCGGCATGATGATCGCCAGCGGATTCATCGCCACCGTGCTTCTGGGATACTCCGCATTGCCCGCGGCGCTGGCACGGCCGCTGGTGGTTCTTGTTGGTTTGGCTTCCGGAGCCGCGATCGGAGCGCTGATCGGATGGTTGAAATACAAGTACAATACCAACGAGGTTGTCGTTGCCATCATGTTCAATTACATCATCAGTTATGTGGTGAGTTTTTTCATCCAGACGAAGTTCGTCGATCCGACGACGCGCCAGTCGCTGAAAATCGGGCAGAATGCCAGATTGACGTTGTTCGACCAACCTGTGGGGAATCTGAAAATGGAGATTCCGCTTGTATTGCCGCTTGCGGTCGTCTGCGTCCTGTTGCTTTCGTTCTTATTCTCAAAAGCTCGTCTGGGATTCGAATTGAAGGCGGTCGGCATGAACAGGAAGGCTTCGAGGTATGCGGGGATTTCCGTTGGGCGCACCATGGTGACCAGCATGGTGATCAGCGGGGCGCTCGCAGGACTTGCGGGTGTCTCCTACTATATGGGATGCTTCGCATCGATCCAGCCGAAGGTGCTTCCGTCGCTTGGATTCGACGCCATCGCGGTGGCGCTTCTGGGCAATTCCACGCCATGGGGATGCTTCTTCGCCTCTCTTCTTGTGATGACAATCTCCAATGGCACGACCTATATGGCTTCGACGCTCGGCGTGCTTCGTGAGATTGCGTCGTTGATCACCGGCATTCTGCTTCTGTTCAGCGCGTGCGGCGCTTTCCTGAAAGGGGAGGCCGACCGGTTCGCCGAAGAGCTGGAGGAAGAGAGAATCGCCGCGGTGAAAGGAGGACGGGCATGAACAGCATCGTCGTCGACGGAATGGCATTCTCCCTGCCGCTTTTCATCATCGCCATCGGGGGCATCTATAGCGAAGGTTCCGGAATCACCAACCTGGCTCTGGAAGGTTTTCTTGGTTTCGGCGCGTTCAGCGGCGGACTTGCGGTGGCGTTGCTGGGCGGGGCGATGCCGCCCGGGACCTCCATGTATCTCGCGTTCCTGATGGCCGCTGTCGGGGGCATGGTATTCGCCATGCTCCATGCGGTCCTCTGTATCCATTTCAAGGCGAATCAGGTGATCAGCGGCGTGGTGATGAACGTACTTTCCTCCGCTCTGACGGCGTTTCTCGCCAATCAGATCAACGCATCGGTGTTTGGAAAAGCTTCCAACAAGTTCATGCTGGAAGTCTCTCCCCGGATTACCATTTCCGGACTTTCCCGCATCCCCGTTTTGGGTGGGTTTTTCACTTCGGTGTATCCGTTTGAATTCATCGTCATCGTCGTGGCGTTGATTATGGGATATATCCTGTATAGAACGCCGACGGGGATGAGAATCCGCTCCTGCGGCGACAATCCACAGGCGGTTGATGCCGCAGGCGGGAATGTCGCGCGGATCCGTTTCGGGGCCGTAATGGTCAGTGGGGCGCTCGCGGGATTGGGAGGCATGTGCTTTGCCTATTCGATTTCCACGAATTTTTCCCCATCGATCTATGCGGGATTCGGCTATTTGTCCATCGCCGCCATGATCTTTGGCAATTGGAGAATCCTTCCGACGTTCTTCGCCTGCATCCTCTTCGGATTCGCCAGAAGCGGCGGCTATTACTTGGTGACGAAACTGGAACTTCCAAGCAGCTACAGCGACTTGGTGTTGACGTTGCCGTACGTGACGACACTCGTCCTCTTGATCTTCTTCTCACGCTCCAACAGGGCGCCGCGTGCGTTGGGGGAGATTTACGACAAAGGGAAGCGGTGATATGGTTCTTGGCTCTTTTTATTGTCTCCTTTGTGCGAACGGGGTTTTTTAACGGGAAGATTGAATGGTGAAGACAGAAACAAATGCATATCGATTTGTTTTTCCCGTCAATTCCCATATAAATTTGTGATATGATACGTACATGAGAAGTTGCTTGACTGCAATTGCTGATACGTATGATTCATTGAGTTATAGTGAACGATTGTTTGCTGATTTCATTATAAAGATAAAGTTGAAGCTGTTCAGATGCCTATTGCGAAAGTAAGCGAGAATTTGGACATCGCACAGTCGACTATCGTAGCAACAACAAAGGAATTGGGATTTCCGGGTGGAAGGGATTTAGGATCTCTCTTGCAACTGAATTGGTGAATCCCATAAACAGATGGAATCAGGAACCTATCGAAAAATCTGAATCTAAAATATGCCAGCAAGTGATTTCTTCAAACATCTTATTTCTTCAAGAAATTGCACGAACCATCAGACCTGGATTTTCTTAGGAATTCCAACTCCTCCTCCAATTCCCTGTTTCTCCGCTCCAGTCAGTGGGTTCCGGTCTAAGAGTCATACACCCTTGTACCTCTTCAGGGAAAGGCTTCGTCTCCATATTTCTCATGTTCTGAGATCCTGCGATACAGACTGTTGGGATGAATGCCTGGCCGGTTCGCTACGGTTCTACATCCATTTCATCATCAAGGACAAACTTGACTGCAGCAACCTTGTATTCCTTGTCAAATGACACTGTATCCTCCTGTCTCGCTAAATAGTATCTCTTAATCAAGTGTCAAGAAAATTGTACCAAGTCCACCCTTTCCGTTAGATTTCCTGTCTAACTTTTGGAATGCATATCAATTTATAATTGAATGGATCGTGACAATTATGCTAATCCGATCTTCTCCATTAAGGAAGCCAAATTACTTCCTACGGCTGTTTTCAGTTCATCGATTTTTTGGGCATAGTTCGTTGCGTTTTTCATGGCATTGGGGATGTTGTTGATAAAGTAGTCAGGCTTATATTTGTTCTTGTTAAAGCTGATGGGGGGATCTAATTCAAAAAGCTTGCTTTTGAGATGGCTTTCAATATAGGTCGGACCATTGGATGACATTCTTCTGTTTTCCAAGAGCTCAGATTCTTTGATGCTCGTAAGATTTTCTTTTGGTAAATGCAGGTATAACCAGAACTCAAAGCAAGGATTCGTGATGAATAAGCAATATCCTTCTTCGTTACAAAGACGAACCACTTTATCATATTGGCTATCCTTAAAGCTTTTCTTATCTCTATCAAAAATACAACAAAGACAATCCTTGCGATCTTTGTCATATCCCATGTTTTGCTCATCAATAAGTCGCGAAACGGTCAATTCGATGCGCAAAGAAATATTGTTGTCTTTTAGCACATTTTGAATTTTAGGGAGAATCCTTTTGAGTTCTTGTTTGCTGAGTTGCTCCGATATGTTAGGGATCTGAGAATGAATAGCTTTCTTCAATGTATCAATCTTGTTTTGAGGTAAACACTCATCACCAAGAACTCGATTAATGATGGTTTCAAGGGAATAGCAATCTTTGTGTTCTTCGTTTGCTTGCTTCTGTAGTAATTTCACAATTGCTAACGGATTGGAACAGCCCATTTCTTGGCCAACACGATCAAGTATGACAAGCTCAAAAAGGAATGGACTTGCGGAGTAGTTCCTCTTTTGTATGAGGGCTTCAAAATAGATTTGTTCTGTCTTCATCCCTTCGAAGACCAAAAATAGTTTCTTTTTCTCTTCTCTGGTAACACCCGTTCGTAGACCAAAATTATGCTTTATCCTCATCTCAACCATCCAATGGGAAAAGTGTTGTGAAGAGCGGTACCCCTCCATATCGGCCTTCCAGATATGCTTTGTCAACCTTCAAGTCGTTGCGGATATTGTATTCTTCCAGGGAATACAGGTCCGTAGTACCATCCGGTCTTCTATCGGTAATCCACATTTCATCACGGCGCAGCAAATTGAAATCCATCAGTCTGGATTCATGGGAAGTCACGATGAGCTGGATGTTTCTCTTTTTCATGGTTGACTGAATGTATTCTTGGATGTACCGGTAAGTGAGATTGGGGTGCAGGCATCTGTCAAGCTCATCAACAATAAAGACTTTGTTGTCCTGTTTGGTCAAGAGAATCTTGAGAAGGTCAAAGAGTCGGATGGTGCCATCGGATTCCTCACCAAAATCATACCACGACGTTTTTCCCCCATGGCAAAATTGAATTGTCTTACATACAATTTCATTGCGATTTTCTTCAAAAGAGAAGAGATAAAAATCACGATCTCCACGAACAAAAATAGTGTTTGTATCGTTTTCTCCTTTGTGCTGAGATGATTTTACGTCAACAAACTCTTTCTCAAGTGTTTTCCCAAGGAATTCTTGCATATCTTTGGGAAACAGCGCCATGACTTTCTCAGTTGGAATCTCACAGATCTGGTAATTCGAAATTCCTGTAGCAAAGGTTTCCAACAAGGCACATACCTTCTTGATATCCTCGCTTTTAAAAAAATCTTGTTGGTTGATCGGACGGTCTGGATAGTTGATGTCCAACGAGGATGCGATCCAAAGATACATATCATGGAAAATCTGATAACTTGGATTTTCCTTGTAGAACAAAGGTTTGTTTTGGTTCATGACTTTCAGGAACAACGAAGAAGGGTCGCTTTTGATATCCTCCAGGTATACGGAAGCCTTTGGTTGGTAGTCAGGGGAAAGTGTATAGGTACCTTTGGTGATATCCCGTTCAAACAAAATGATGTCTTTTCCAGATGGCCGTTCTTCGACAAACCACTCAGAAACCAATTGCCTTTGGGACAACAACACTTCGAATCCATACGTATAATACGTATCGTCGAAACAGACTTCCATTTCAAAGTAACTGGGGGTGTTTTCGTTTTTTTTATCTTGGCGGCAGTATTTCGTCGTGGTTCCTATAGGAATCTCTCCTGAGATAACGGTATGTTTAAAAAAATTTAGTGCTTTTACGAAATTTGATTTCCCTGATGCGTTTGCTCCAAAGACTACGGATACCTTCAGAAGATCCATTTTCTTGGTGGTGATCACATGGTTGTGTTTTGTTTTTACCTTTCCTGCGATCATGGAGAATTCAACCGGATTTCCTTTCCCATCTGTGGAAAAAGATAAGAAGTTTCGAATGCGGAAACTAACGAGTGCTTTGTTCATAGTTTTATGGTATACGATAATTTCGTAAGAAGCAATCTAATATTCGGTAATTACTATGGAAAATTCAGTAATTAAGAGGTTAGTATTCGAAAATATCGTATATATTCTACTGCAATATTCGTAAGGTCTTACGCCTTTTTGAGTGAAAATCATGAGGATGCGAGGAGGTATTTCGTTGTGCTGTCATGCTTCGTTATCACCCCTTGATGTCCCAGGTAGTTCTGGCCTACTTGATGGAAGTAATGTGTGATTTCAATCTACTCTTTCGTGATTGCTCATGTCTTATTGATTATCTCCATCCTGAGGATTGGATGAGATGGACGTTGATGCGCCAGGTAGCAAGGAGGAAGCATCTGTGAACAAAACAGGAACATGGCCCTTCTACGGAAAAGATGTGGTTTTCCAACCTTGGCGCAAAAAGAACCCAATTTCCAGAAACGCGATGGGGAAACCGATTCTTTCTTCCAAATCCAGGATAGTTCAGAAAGTCATAGAGTAAAAATTCTGAAGTTCTTCAAATACTTGATTTTCCACAAGAATCTGAAATTATTTATTTTGCAAGAAAACTTCGTTTTTCATGATAAAACAAAACAACACATGTGCACCGATTCCGGCGTCTATCAGTGCGGGCGGTTCAACATCAAGGGCCACATCTCCAAGCACGGCGACGCAATCCATTGCAAATACACATATTCCTCAGGGCAAAGGAAAGCCTCACCCACAAAACTTGCGGATAAATAATGCTGCATTACGAATTACAGAACAGATCACTGTATCTAATAACATTTTCGTCGTTCGACGCACATGTCATCAGGATTTCGGTCTTCTTATACGTTGCATCAGCTCATTGTTGATAATTGAGAGCAGCTGAGAAAATCTGTAAGATTGTCTTAGTTGAAAACGTAGTAGATAGAAATATTTAATGCTAATCTGTTTTATGTGATTGTCCCTTTACGATTGCATAAGGCCTCAATCATTCATGAAACGATGGCCGTATTCAATGGGAATTTCACCAATTTTCTACAAAGAATGATTTATGTTATTTCTCCGGAAGTGACAGGTTTTGAAGGAATCTTATCTAACTGAAAAACTTGGGATGTTCGATTTTCATGGGTTGACAAACTGCCAACTTTAAAGTTACAACAAGATTGTCAGTTATTCGGGGAGGCTGGATGAAGTACCAAGATAAACCTTCCGTCTATGACCAGATCGCCTACGATGTCGCGACGAAAGTCGCCATGGGGGAGATTGCGGAAGGGTTTCGTTTCT
>JBAXYP010000047.1:0-9648 GCA_041670725.1 Sphaerochaetaceae bacterium | reverse complement strand
CAGCCCCTCTATGTGCTTTGGACATGACGATATCTCCTTACGTTTTCAAAATACGACTCAATAGACTATACAGGATAGCTCTTTTCGGTGTCAAGATTCACAAACCTCATTTCACGTACGCAAAGGAGAGCGAGAACGGAACGCTCTGGTATCCGTTTCCCATGTACAAGGAAACGGGCACCTCTGCGCCGAAATCCAAACGGAACGCGCCGACGAGCACGCCAAGCCCGAAACTGTTATACGCCGTCTCCAGATTGAATTTCTGGATCGCCAGCCCGTTCTTGGTATCGTGATAACCGCTTCGAAGCGATATCTTGCACTCGGGGAGCAACTGGAACGTACACTCCACGCCCAGTCGCGTCTGGGCATTCTCGGAATCCCCCGCATCGGCGATCTCCGCCGAAAACGCCGCTTTCAGCAGATTCAATTGGCCGTCTTTGGAATACGTGGGCGTAGATAGACAGAGACCGATGCCGAACGAACGGTACAATTCCAGGAAACTGAAACTGATCGTCTCTCCAGTGGTTGCATTGGCAAACTGGTCGCTCACCACGCCGATCTTCAACCAATCGTTGTCATAAAACAAGCCGCAACCCGCCGACAGGCTGGTCTTGCCATACACCGGATTGTACCGCTTGAAAAAGGCTTGGACTATGTAATCGGATATCCGCTGCCCGTCGTTGATCACCGCAGGAGAAAGCCGCATGTACGTCGTGGTCTTGAACGAAACCCCCACTGAAAACCGAGAGAAGGTGTAGCCCCAATCCAACTGCAGACGCGTGGCAGTCGTCGAATCGTAATTGTCGAATCCGGAACCTTGGCTCTGACTCGTCATACTGTTGTGCATCTCGACGGTAAACGCCAAATTGTCACCGCAGAACGACAGGAGAATGCTGGAAGACGGAGTATTGACTACCGTCTCTCCCGCTTCGTATGCATCCCAATATTTTGTAAGGAAATAAAAGCGCTCTTTCCCGCTTGTCAACGTAGCGGGATTCGCAAACAGGCTGGCATATTCCCCGTTGGTCGCGAAGCCTTTGATGCCCATGCCCAGACTCTGGTTGTCCGTCCCGTCATACGCGGTGGCGAACAAAAGAGACGGAAACAGCAGGAGCAGCAAAAGCAACGGGGAATGTTTCACAGCAACTGCCTCAGGGCCTTTGACAACTGATCGGGGCAACTGGTTCGCCGAGCCCCGCATGTCGTTCCTTCGAGAAGGCCGGCGACTTCCGCGACGCTCCTGCCGCGGACAAGACGCTCGATGCCGGTATGGTTGCCGTCGCATCCGCCTTCAAAAACGACATCGACGACCTTCCCATCGTCGACCGTCACTATTATCTTTCGGGCGCATACACCCCGGGGAATATACGTTATGGACTTCATGCCATCAAGCATAGCAAAAAACGGGGACAAATGGTAGCATACGAGACGTGAAACACCTTGTCGGACTTATCGCTGAAGCGGGATTGCCCGCCGTAACTGTTGAGGATCGGGAAATCGTTCAATTGGATTACGATTCGCGATCCTGCATTCCCGGTTCGCTGTTTTTCGCCTTCCCTGGCATTCACAGCCAAGGAATCGATTACGTCGGGGATGCCATCGCCCGCGGCGCCGTCGCCGTCGTCGCATCGCGGTCCGTTTCGGAAGTCGAAACGATCGTGGTGAAAGACGTCAGAAAGGCATATGCCCTGATGTGCGCCGCATTTTTCGAACATCCATCCCGAAAGCTTTCCATAATCGGCGTGACGGGAACGGACGGGAAAAGCACCACCTGTGATTATCTGAAGCAATTACTTGAGGTCGAAGGAGTGCGGTGCGGCATGCTGGGGACGGTATACATGGACGACGGAACGGGAAAGCGGTACAGCCCGTACCGGCAAAGTACTCCTGAGGCGTGGTATCTCGAACAGTTTTTCGATAGATGCGTAAAGAACGGATTACGAACGATCGTTTTGGAATGTACCAGCCATGCGCTCAGCGATCTGTCCGCACGACTGGAGACGGTCGCATTTGACATGGCCATCGTGACAAACGTAACCAGCGAACACCTTGAATTTCATAAAACCATTGCCGCGTACGTCGACGCCAAATGCAATCTGGTACGTCATCTGAAAAAAAACGGCACGTTCGTCAGCACGACGGACAACCGTCATCTTTCCGAATTCCTTGCGGCGTTGCCCGACGGACGCTCTTCCGTAATCCTCCACAAGGACGTGGATATCTCGCTTGAAGGCGCTTCAGAGGCCGTATACCGCGGAAAACGGTACCATTTGTCCACCACCCTTCCCGTCCTTTCCTCAAACGCGCTTCTCGCCGCAGTCGCCTGTTGTCGGTTCACCGGCCTTTCCCTTGAGAAGACGCTTCCCCATCTCGCCTCGCTTACACCGGTTGAAGGAAGGATGGAGGAAATTCCCAATGCACTGGGACTTCGGATCATCATTGATTTCGCCCACACGGCCGACGCGTATCATCAACTGATGGGATTCTTGTCCAAAAGCAAGGGAAGCGGAAGAATGATCGCAGTCTTCGGCGCCGCCGGGGAGAGGGATGCGTCAAAACGCGCGCCAATGGGCAAAGAAGCGAGCGTCTTTTGCGACGCACTGTTTCTTACCGACGAGGATCCTCGCATGGAAAGAAGCGGAAACATCGACGACGACATCGAGTGCGGCATGGCGCGTCCCATTCCCGTCTTCCGCATCGACGATCGGCGCGAGGCCATCAGAGCGGTGTTCGGCTATGCAAAACGGGGGGATACGGTGTTGTTCCTCGGCAAGGGTCATGAGCATTCGATCGAAAAGAAAGGCGTGAAGATTCCGTGGAACGAAAAGGAAACGGTACGGACCATGCTGGAGGAAGCGCAAAGATCATGAACGTCGCGTTGTTGTATGGTGGGCCGTCGGCGGAGCATGTCGTTTCCGTCCATAGCGCCCAGAATATCGAAAAGATCCTGGAAAAACTCGGGCACAGCATCCTTCGCATCGCCATCGATCTGAACGGACGCTGGCTCCTGCAACCCGCTCCTGTCCGCGAAGTATTCTCCTACGAGACGGAAGTGGTTCCCCATCCGGGGGAAGGGTTGTTTGCACGAGGGAAAAAACTCGAGGTGGATGTGGCGTTGCCCGTCACCCACGGGCACGGGGGCGAGGACGGTCTGCTGCAAGGACTTTGCGCGCTTTGCAATGTTCCGCTCGCATCCGCCGATACGCTCTCCTCCGCGGTGATGATGTACAAAGCGGTCGCCCAGAGTTTGTTTCGAGAAGCGGGCATTCCTACGATCCCCACATACGTCGTAGAAGAGGAGACCGTCGCCGAATGCATCGGCGAAGACGATTGGCCGACGTTGCTCGATGCCGCCAGGAGAATCTGCGGACCGTCGATCGTGGTCAAACCGGAGGACGGAGGATCTTCCATCGGCGTAACGCCGCTTCCCGACCCCACGTCCGAATCGTTCGCCGACGCAGTGCTCACCGCCCGACATTACGGAGAAAGAATCCTCGTTCAGCAATTGATCGATCCGATGATCGAGGTTGAGTGCGCGCTGCTGGAAGATCCTTCATGGGGTCTTGTCGCCTCCCCTCCTGGTATGGTCGTCGATCCGACGAAGGATTCCGCCCGGTATCTCACGTACCGGACGAAATACGCCACGGTCGGCGGGGACAGTCTCGTATGCCCCGCGCCGATTCCCGTCGAAGACCAAAAACGCATCATGCAGTATGCGAAAACAGCGTTCGTTATTGCGAAATGCCACCTGTACGCAAGAGCCGACTTTTTCTACCACGATGGACGAATATGGATCAACGAGGTAAACACGCTGCCCGGCCTTACGGCGACGAGTCACTATCCCGTGTTGATTGCCCAGAACGGATATTCGATGGAACGGGTCGTTTCCCTGCTTCTGGAGGATGCCCTTGAACGTTTTGGCAAGAGTCTGGAAAAAACCTACATCCCGCCATCGTTGTGACGTATACTAAAACCATGTCACCGCTATTCTTTCATGTTGACATGGATGCGTTCTTCGCCAACGTCGAGGCTCTGGACAATCCGGGTCTCAGGGGAAAATGCGTCCTGATCGGCCGGAAAGGGAAGCGATGCGTCGTATCGACGGCAAGCTATGAGGCGCGGGCGTTCGGGTGCCACTCGGCAATGCCGATGGCGGAAGCTCTCCGGCTCTGTCCCCAAGCGATCGTCGTTCCGCCCCGTTTCGAACGGTACAGTGCCGTCAGCAAGCAGATCATGGATATCTTCTCTACCTATTCGGACCACGTCACCCAGATCTCAATCGACGAAGCGTTCCTCGATATGAGTGGCATGCGACGGCTTTATGCGAGCGCAAAAGATGCCGCAATCCGTTTGAAGCGACAGATCCGGGAGGAGACGGGGCTCAGTATCAGCGTCGGGATAGCCCCCAGCAGATACATCGCCAAGATGGCGAGCGACTACGATAAACCGGATGGCCTGTGCAGGATCGCTCCGGGACGGGAGATGGAATTCATCGACGCGGTAGGGCTTGCCGGGCTCTGGGGCATCGGCAAGGCGACGCATCAGGAACTGGCTCGTCATCATATCCTCACCACAAGCCAACTTCGTTCGTTCTCAAGGGAAAGCTTGCAATTGCTGTTCGGTCAATCGATGGGGTCGTTTCTGTATCTTTCCGCACGGGGCATCGATCCCGGCATCTGCCAAGGCGAGACGAAAAGTCACAGCATCAGTACGGAGAGCACGTTCGTCGACGACGTTGCGCTGAACGACATTCTGGAGCAGACATTGCTGTCGATGAGTCACGAGGTGATGTTCCGTTGCCTTTCAGAACATCAGATCGCACGGACAATCAGCATCAAACTCCGGTATCCCGATTTCTCACTCCATGAAAGCCAAATGACCCCGTCGGAGAACATTCTCAACGCGGAACAGGTCTACGCATATGCAAAAAAGCTCCTTCACGAGAAATGGAAGGAAGGCACGCCGGTACGCCTTATCGGACTGTGTCTGGGAAACCTCTATGACGGGGAAACCCCGTTGCAACAGGAGCTCTTCTCTGAACAGGAAGAACGGAAACGCCGCCTTGAGATGACAATCCTCAAGTTGCAGGAGAAGGGAAACAAAGTGGTCAAGGCGACGAATCTGAAGAACCGGAACTAACCTTTTATCGCGAAAGCGACGGTCACGACGGCCGCCAGGGCGATGCGATACCAGCCGAATACGGAGAAGTCGTGTTTGCGTACATAGGAGACCAACAGTTGCAACGTACCGAGGGATACGACGAAGGCCGTGACCGTCCCCACCGCCACGATCGTCCATTCCCGCCCACTCAATCCGAAACCGAGCTTGGTCAGTTTCAGAAGAGACGCGCCGATCATCGGGGGGATGGCCATGAAAAAACTGAACGTGCTGGCGAGGGGACGATCCATTCCGAGAATCATGCCGCCAAGAATGGTGGAACCGCTGCGGGATGTTCCGGGAACGATGGCAAGGGCCTGGAAGCATCCGGTCAAAAACGCCTGACGGGCGGTGATCGCATCCACGCTCGCCACTTTTCCTTCCTTCCCCCTGTTTCGCCTCTCCAGCACGATGTACGCAAGTCCGTAAGCGGCAAGCGCCGTCACAATGACCTGCCATCCATGAAGATAGGCGTCAACGGCATCACTGGCAAGGAATCCGATCACGCCGACGGGAATCGAAGCGATCACTACGTTTTTCCAAAGGAGCCATGTTTTTTTCCTTTGCGCCGCATCTTTGGTCGCGGAAAACGGGTTGAGGGTATGCCGATACAATACGATGACGGCAAGGATCGAGCCGAGCTGGACAACGACGAGAAACAGGTTCTCACATGCCTTTGATACTTTCAGGGGAATAAATGCGTCGAACAACAACATATGACCGGTGGAACTGACCGGCAGCCACTCGGTGATCCCTTGGATGATGCCGAGGAGAAACGCTTTGCATATTTCCATACCCGGATGATAGCATATCCGAAGTACGTATACAAAGAGGGAAAAAACTTCTACACTCTTCCTCAAGGGGAAAGGATGCTGAACATCGTGCTGTTCCAGCCGGAAATACCGCAAAACACGGGAAATATCGCGCGCACATGCGCCGCCGTGGGTGCGACGTTGCATCTTGTGGACCCGTTGGGCTTCAAACTTTCCGACCGATATCTGAAACGCGCCGGATTGGATTACTGGCCTCTCGTCGGAATCCGTGAATGGGAAAACGATGAGGCTTTTTTCGCGCAACACGCAAAAGACAACCTGTATTTCTTCACCAAGAAGGCCGATTTGTGCTACGCTTCCATCACTTATCCGAGGGAAGTGTATCTGATCTTCGGAAGGGAAAGCGTGGGCCTTGAGGAGTCGTTGCTCCGTTCGTGGAGAAACAGATGCGTGCGCATTCCGATGCGCAGTGAGGCGCGATGCCTCAATTTGTCCAACAGCGTCGCCGTCGCAGCATACGAATGCATGCGCCAATGGCAGTTTGGCGGTCTTGCCCTGACGACGGGCACCGCCTTCGATTGGGAGGGACAACAATGAGAATCGGCATCATCGGATGCGGTAACATGGGCGGAGCGATCGCCTGTGCGTTGGTGAAAGCGGGGTTTTCCGTCATTTCTGCGGACCATACCAGGGAAAAGGTGGAGAAAACCGGAGCAAGATACGCAGATGTCGGCGAAGTCCTTCGCGACGGAGAAGTGGTAATTCTCGCCGTAAAGCCCCAGACGATGCCTTCTCTTCTTCCGTCACTGAAAGGGACGAAAACGCAATGGATCAGCGTGGTGACGGGTTACGACCTGAAGAAACTCTCTCAGGAACTCGGAACCCATGAAATCGTACGGTTCATGCCGAATGTCGCCGCAAAGGCCGGCGCCAGCGTCACTGCGGTCACCGCCGATCCATCCTGCAGCGAAGGGTTGAGAAGCACCGCAATGAAGATCGCCGATACCTTCGGCTCCGCATTCGAGCTTTCGGAGGCGATGATGCCCGCATTCATCGGTATCTCGGGAAGCGGCATCGCGTATGTGTTCCAATTCCTTCATGCCATGGCCTTGGGCGGCACGCGGGAAGGCATTCCCTACCAGAAATCGCTTCAGATTGCCTGTGACACGCTTCTGTCCGCCGTCATGTTGCAGAAAAAGAGCGGACAAAACCCGATCGACCTGCTTTCCAGCGTTTGTTCGGCGGGAGGAACGACCATCGAGGGAATCGAGGCGCTGGAAAAAAATGCATTCGACCATGCCGTGATCGAAGCGGTCACCGTGGCGGCGGAGAAATCGAAACGTTTGTAAGGTGGGAGGCTGATAGATGATAGACTTAAAAGAACTGAAAACGCGTCATGACGAGATCGCGGCAAACATCAAGGCAAGAAATATGCAGGTGGACCTGGACGCCGTCATTGCATTGGCGGACAAGCGTTCGGCCGTAATGCAACAAGCTGACGAGATGCGACAGAAGCGAAACGAAAACGCCCAAAAGATGAAGACGAAGCTCGATCCAGAAACCAGGACGAAGCTTATCGAGGAAGGAAAGGCCATCAAGGAGCGAATCGCCGTGCTGGAGAAGGAAGCCGGGGATCTTGACGCCCAATTCCAGGCAGAGGCGAGGACGATCCCCAACTATGCGAACCCGAAGGCCCCGATCGGCAAGGAAGACAAGGACAGTACCGCCGTCAAGTATGTGGGACAGCCGCCGAAATTTTCGTTCAAGGCGCTCGATCATGTGCAAATCGGCGAGAATCTCGATTTGATCGATTTCGACACCGCCACTGCAGTCTCCGGTCCGAAATTCTACTACCTGAAAAATCAGGCGGTGTTGCTCCAGATGGGCTTGGAACGGTACGCAATGGACATCGTGCTGAAACACGGTTTCACTCCGTTCATCACCCCGGATGTCGCCAAGGAGGAGATTCTCTCCGGCATCGGATTCAACCCGCGCGGTGCGGAAAGCAACATTTACACGGTGGAAGGAACCGGAATGGCGCTCGTCGGGACGGCCGAGATCACTCTCGGCGGATATTACGCCGGGAAAATCCTCGACAAAAAGGATCTTCCGATCAAAATGACGGGGCTTTCCCATTGCTTCAGAAGGGAGGCCGGCGGAGCTGGACAGTATTCGAAAGGACTGTACCGCGTCCATCAGTTCTCAAAACTGGAGATGTTCATCTACTGCCTGCCGGAAGAATCCGATGCGTGGCATGACTATCTCCTGTCCGTCGAAGAGGAAATCTACCAAGGACTCGGGCTCGCCTACCGTGTGGTGGACACCTGCACGGGGGATCTCGGGGCGCCGGCGTACCGGAAATTCGATATCGAGGCATGGATGCCTGGCCGTGGCGACGCGGGAGAATACGGGGAAGTCACCTCCACCTCCAATTGCACCGATTACCAAGCCAGGAGTCTGTCCATCCGTTACCGGGACGACGACGGGAAATTGAAATTCGTACACATGCTCAACGGCACTGCGGTCGCGCTTTCACGCACGATGGTCGCCGTCCTGGAAAACTATCAGCAAGAGGACGGGTCGATCGCGATTCCGAAAAACCTGATCCCGTATGTCGGGTTCGACAGGATTCCGGCAAAGAAAGGCTAAAGGGAGGACAGGGATGCACGTCAGCGCGCTGGTCACCGATTTTTATGAGCTGAACATGATGCAGGGGTACTTTGAGACCCGCCACAACCCCAATGTTGTGTTTGACATGTTCTATCGGAACAATCCGTTCAACGGAGGATACGCGGTATTTGCGGGGCTCAACGAGCTGATTGACAAATTGGAAGGTTTCTCCTTCAGCGACGACGACATCGCCTATCTTCGCGGGCTCGGACAATTCTCCGAGCCTTTTCTTGATTTCCTGTCCGGATACCGTTTCCAAGGGGATCTGTATGCGTTCCGCGAAGGTTCCATCGTTTTCCCCGGCGAAGTGTTGGTCCGTATCCACACTTCGTTGATCGACGCCCAGTTGATCGAGGGGCTTTTGCTCAACACGCTGAATTTCCAGACCCTGATCGCCACCAAGGCGGCAAGGATGGTGGAGGCAAGCGGCAGGGGAACGATCATGGAATTCGGACTGCGCCGCGCCCAAGGAGAGGACGGTGCGCTTTCAGCCAGCAGAGCCGCATTCATCGGGGGGTGCAAGGTGACGAGCAACACCCTCGCGGGCAAATCGTACGATATCCCGGTGGCAGGCACCATGGCCCACAGCTGGATCATGAGCTACGACAACGAACTGGATGCATTCCGTGCGTTCGCCGATTTGTACCCCGACAACGCAATTCTGTTGATCGACACGTATGACACGCTCCGTTCCGGCATCGACAACGCCATCAAAGTGGGGCTTGAGCAAAAGGCAAAGGGGAAAAGCATCGGTGTGAGGATCGACAGCGGCGATCTCTCCTATCTTCCCCGTGCCATCCGCAAGCGCCTCGATGAGGCGGGTTTGCAGGATGCGACGATCTGCGTTTCCAACGATCTCACCGAGGAGATCATCCAGACGCTGGTGACGGACAAGGTTCCCATCGACAGTTGGGGAATCGGCACACATCTTGTCACCGGCGGAGACCAGAGTTCCCTCAACGGCGTCTACAAACTCGCCGCGAAGGAAGAGCGAGGGTCGTACGTCCCGACAATGAAGATCTCCAATACGTTCGAAAAAACGACCAAT
>JBAXYP010000046.1:0-9710 GCA_041670725.1 Sphaerochaetaceae bacterium | reverse complement strand
GTTTCCGTTTCCGGAGACTGGATTCTTCCCTGCGGGATCGCCACGTGCGCATGCACGTATTTGGAAAGCGCACGAACGCAGGATCTTCCCGTGCTTTTTTCCGTAAGTGGAGGGGCGCATGTATGGGTGAACGGCGTCAATGCGTTTGCGTTTTATCCGTACGAGCGAAACAGACAGTGTTCTCAAAGGTTTGTATTGCCATTGAAGCATGGTGAAAATTTCCTTGTGGTTGAGTTTGATGATTACGCCGAACGAGACACAGAATGCGGATTTTCGATCAAAGTGTTGGAAAGGGATGACACAGTTGTACAGAATATTCCCACGGGTACGCTGGATGGTGACGCGCTACGCGCTACCGAGACGGCAATGGAGAGCCTTCATTTTGCGCGCGACCATTTCACGGAAGGCAATATTCTCCTCGATGGGGTTCCTCCTTTCGAGAAAAAAGAGTTCGTGGTTTCTTTAGTGGGGGCGACGGAAGAAAACGCCATGCTGGGAATCTTTCATCGCGCGACGGCGACATTCGCTCCCTCCTCTTCACAAGTTTCCTTCGGTCCATGTGAGGATTTTCCTCTCGGATTTCTCCGTTGCGAATTGTCGACAGAGTATGACGGCGTACATATCTCCACCGTTTTGGGGATGGAAAATTTTCCTCTTTCCCTGCAGCCGAAACCGGCTGAGACGGTCAGACTGCGCAAACAACAGGCATGGGAGTTTTTGGCCAAGTATGGCGAGCAGAATGCAAACCGTGCCGTTGCACTGGCACATGTCCACAAAGGTGTCGAGGAAATCGAGACGATTCTCCAGCGTCAGATTGCTTTCATTAACAATCGGAGTGATTGCAGCGATTTCTACCTTTCCTATTTTCCTCATTTGATCAGGACGTATAGGGACAGCGGGATGATCAAGCCGCAGACGTTGGAGAAAATGAAACATTGCATTCTCGGTTTCCGTTATTGGTTTGACGAACCGGGAGATGACTCCATGTGCTTCACCACTGAGAACCATGCATTGATGTTCCATGTATGCCAGCTTATCAGCGGAGAACTTTATCCTGATGAGGTGTTTACCGACAGCGGCATGACAGGGGTACAGATGCAGGAAAAAGCCATGGCGATGTTGCGTGTTTGGTTCGCCTCCTTTTTTGCAAACGGGTTTTCCGAATGGAACAGTCCGCCGTATCTTCCCATAGATAGCTTGGGGTTCGCCAGTCTGTACGCTCAGACCACCCATCCTGAGATGAAGGCGCTTGCGAAACGCGCTTTGGATTGGATGTTCCGATTGCTTTCCATTACTTCCTTCTTTGGTGTTTTCAGCACCACAAGTGGAAGAACGTACATTAAGGAGCTTTTCGCGAATCGAAGCAATTGTCCTTCCTCGCTGAACTATATCGGTGCGGGGATCGGATACTTGTCCCATGCCGGCAAAGGAATCGTGCCCCTTTGTTTTTCCGATTACGAGCCGGATCCGGAAGATATGCGTTGTCAGCTCGTTCCTGACGGCAAGGCCATGCTATGGCGTTCCACCCAAGGTGCCGGCGGGTATGTCGACATCTATGTGTATAAAACCGCAAAATACCTGATTTCCTCCGCCGTCAATTTCCATCCCGGCGAAAAAGGGTCGCAGGAGGATGTGTTTCACTTGCTCTTTGGGCCCGACGCGCAAGTATGGATCAACCATCCTGGCGAGTTCGCCCTCAATGGTTCCGCCAGACCTTCATATTGGTCGGGAAGCGGGTATCTGCCAAGGGTGAACCAGTACCGTGGGTTCGCCTCGGTAATCTTCAACGTATCGGAGGATCATCCCGTTTCGTTTACCCATGTGTATTTGCCGGTTGTGGAGTTTGAGACTGTCGTCCAAAAGGGCAAATGGGTTTTTGCCTTCGCACGAAACGGGGGAATGCTCGGACTCTATAACTCAAACGGGCTTCACCGGCAGGTATCTGGGCAGAATACCGACAGGGAATTCAAAAGTTTGGGGAGAAGATCCATTTATCTCGTCCGATGCGCCATTCAGGATGAGCGTCTGTCGTTCGAGAGATTCATGGATAACCTCTTGTCGGCGTCACTTTCGATTTGCGAGACCGTCTTGGGGTACGATTTCGTCGATCCCGAGTATGGGAGATTGCAGGCTGATTGGGGGGCTTCGTTGACCCGAGCCGGGAAACCTGTGTCCTACAAAGGGTGTGACCAGAATGGAGAAATCACATGGTTTGATGAGAACCATGAAAGATGAACTGTCATTAGGAGGTGCAATAATGAGAAGGTTTCTTTCTGTTTTCTTGGTTTTGATTATGGCTTCTACCTTCGTATTTGCGAACGGTTCCGCCGAATCAAAGGAGACTTCGCAATCGGGAAGAACATTGTCGGTGCTCTTAAGCGAAGAGCCGGCGCAAGGGGATGCTTTGGTGAACGCCCTGAACAGGTGGGCACAGGAAACCGGCAACACCATCAAGCAATTGGTAATCCCGTATGAGGACCAATTGACGAAATTCCCTCTTATGGCAAAGAACAAGGATCTTCCCGATCTTGTCGCGACGACTCGTCTGGGGCAATTGTATCCGGACGAATTTGAGGATATCACGACGTTCCTTGACAAGAGCATGTTCGAGCAACAGGCGCTGACGTTGATCGGACAGTCCTATACGAGCAAAAAGTATACGACGGCACCCCAGCAGTTCACCATTACCTGCGTGTACTACAATAAGGACGCATTTGACAAGGCCGGTCTGAAAGTGCCGACGGCCGATGATCCATGGACGCTTGACGAGTTATATAAAAACGCCAAGCTCCTGATGGACAAAGGAGGGGTGAAATACGGCATTGCGATGGATGGATCCCGAGCAAGATACGACAACATGATGTACATGTATGGAGGGTCCTTGGTCGTGGCGGACGGGAATTCCTTCAAGGTTACGGTGAACAGCCCGGAGAACATCAAAGCGTTGCAGATGTTTGTCGGTTGGAACAACACGGTCATGCCGAAGGCAATTTGGGCGGGCGGTACGGCGGACAACCCGGCGGATTACTTCAAGAACGGGGATGTAGGGATGTATTTCTCCGGGACGTGGAACTATAACACCTTCGTGAACGAGATCAAGGGGATGCGTTGGGGCGTCATGCCTTCTCCCGTCGGACCGAAGGGCGGAAGCGCCATTCTCGGCGGCAGCGGACTCGGGGTTCCCGTACATGCAAAGAACAATGACCTTGGGAAGGCATTCATGAAATGGTTCTACGCGAAGGACAATTTCCAGAAATACTTGAATGACGACAAAGGTTTGTCATCGTTGGTTGGCGTCACGTATCATCCGCAGGATGAGCAGGTTATCGCCGATTACCAGGTATTCCAGACGGAAGTTCCCAAAGTACCTTCCGCGTTTATCGTCGACGAGAGTTCCAACTGGCGCCAGTATTATGACAACGAATATCGTGATGCGTTGAAACAGGCGGTGAATGGAGACATTACTCCACAGCAGGCCTTGACGGGATTCGCGACGATGCTTTCCAAAAAGTCAGGATGGTCGCTCGTTTACTAGGATGCGGTCAATCTTCATCGCTTCCTGCAGGGTTCCTGCAGGAAGTTCTTTTGTTGGTCGGAGGGGGCATATGAAAGGATCTCATACGTACAGACATGTGCACGAATGGGCGTTTTGGGGGTTCGTGGCTCCCAGTCTGGTATTGTTTTTCCTGTTTTTTCTCATCCCTCTTGTTCTTAGCGTTGGTTTTTCCTTTACGGATTATGACGGATGGAAACGCCTGAATTTCGTCGGTTTGGCAAATTATGCGGAGATGTTTCAGGACAAAAACTTTTATTATGCTTTGGGCCGTACTTTCCGATATACGTTGGTAAACTTGCCGTTCAAGGTATTTATTCCGTTGTTGTTCGCAATGCTGGCGACAAGTTCTTACGTGAAGGGCAAAGGGTTGGCGCGGACATTGATCTACATTCCTGTGCTTTTAAGTGCATTGGTTGTAGGTATCACCATCAACTGGATGTTCAGCGCAGAGTACGGGCTGGTGAACTTTCTCATCCAAAAAATGGGCGGCAAGCCCCTTCAATGGGCATTGAATTCGAATCTTGCCACGTTTGTGATCAGCTTTGCGTCGAACTGGTCTTCCGCTGGTTTTTACATGATCATTTTCATGGGAGGCATTACGAACATCAACCGTGATTTGCTTGAAGCCGCTTCGATCGATGGTGCGAATTCTCGGCAAACTTTCTTCCATATCACTCTTCCGCTTCTCGCTCCTACGACGTTTCTTGTCGTGTTGCTGAGTACGATCAATCTGCTAAAGGAATATGCGTTGGTGCAAGGCGTGACCCAAGGCGGTCCCGGATTGCGCACGACCTTTATCATCCAGTTCATCATCGACAAAGGATTCAAACAAATGCAGTATGGCTATGCTTCGGCCGTATCTTTCATTGCGATGATTATTTTCGGCATCATCGCATTCGTCCAATTCAAAGTGAGCAATGAAGGAGGCGAGAACTGATATGGGAAATACGATTCACGCAAGAAGAAAAACGCTGGGGATGACGATCGTCGCCTATGGTATTTGCCTTATCATGGTTTTTCCCATCATCTGGTTGGTATTCAGTTCCTTCAAAGGAGCCGGGGAACTTTTTGCATATCCGTTGCATCTGTTGCCAAGACATTTTACCGTTTCAAATTATACAAAGGTATTTGAAAACGGGTTTTTCCGATATATCGGAAACAGTATGTATCTTGCGATCGTGGGAACGCTTATCACTCTGGTAATCAGTTCCATGTGTGGGTATGCGCTGGCGGTTTATCGATTCGAGCTTTCGTACACGAACAAAGTGTTCGCCGTTTTTCTGTTGGGGACGCTTATTCCAGGAGAGACGTTGACGATTCCACAGGTGAGCGTGATCAGCTTCCTTGGCCTGTACAACAACATATGGGGCGTCATCCTTCCTGTGGTCACGACGACGACCGGTATCTTTCTCTTTCGTCAGCATTACATGAGCATCCCTTTGTCGTTCGTGGAAGCCGCGAGAATTGACGGAAGCTCGGAATTCAGGACGTTTGCATCCGTAATGCTTCCCCTGGGGACGAGCCCGCTCATCACACTTGCGATTTTCAGCTTCATGTGGAGATGGAACGACTATATTTTACCGTTGCTTGTCCTGAGCAATCAGGAAAATTACACCATCCAGATCGCGATCAAGAATTATATCGGGTTCAACGGCGTCGACTGGTCCTCAATTCTCAGTGCTTCGGTGATTTCGATTATTCCCGTTATCGTAATTTTCATTGTGTTGCAAAGGTATTTTATGGAAGGGATCGCTGCTGCTGGAGTGAAAGAATAAGTCATGTCAATTTCGGTGAAAGCACATTCAGGAGAAAGAAAATGAAAACGTTGGTACGGGATAAAAGGGATATGGTGGGCGGAAGTTTGCCTGCATTTATGATCGCATACGCGCAGAAACAGGCAGCCATCCTCCCGAGGGAGAAACGATATTATGCTTCTTGGGAATGGCAGCAGGGAGTGGGATTGTTGGGAATCTGGGGGTTGTTCAAGAGAACCAACGACAAGAAATACCTTGATGCGCTCCGTTCGTACTTTGATGCTTGCATCACCGATGGTTTGCCGGGGAAGAATGTGAATACTATGGCTCCGATTCTCCCTCTGTCGTTTCTTGCCGAATACACGAATAGCGACAAGTATATGAAAATCTGCGAAGAATGGGCGAAATGGGCGATGGAAGAGATGCCCCGCACCGAAGAAGGCGGGATGCAACACCGGACGACGGATGACGAGAATGTCGGAGAACTGTGGGATGATACATTGATGATGACGGTTCTCCCTGTGGCGAATATCGGGAGGATTCTGGGAAAACCGGAATACATCGACGAGGCGACATATCAATTCCTGTTGCACGGCGAGTACTTGGCGGATCCCGGGACGGGATTGTGGTACCATGGCTTTTCCTTTGTGCGAAAGGATCATTTCGCGGGGGCGTTCTGGGGCCGGGGGAATTGTTGGGCCACCATCACCATTCTGCTGTTTCTGGAAATTGCAAAACCCCGGGGAGCCGTCAGACGATACCTGTGCTCATTACTTAGGCGGCAAGCGGACGCGTTGCTTCCCCTTCAGGACGGATCGGGGATGTGGCATACCCTTCTCGACAAACCCGATTCCTATCTTGAGGCAAGCGCGACCGCAGGCTTTGGCTATGGCTTTTTGAAGGGGATGAAAATGGGAGTGCTGGACGAACGTTTCGAAAATCCGGCCTCTCTCGCCCTGAACGCCATACTGTCCCGCATTGACGGGGAGGGTGTCTTGGGAGATGTTTCCGGAGGAACCCCGATGGGCAGGGACACCCAAGACTTCTATCGTTCCATCCCGATCCAGCCGATGCCTTATGGACAAGCGTTGGCCGCTCTTTTCTTTTGCCAAGTTGATGCGTAAACTGGGAGGTGCTTTTGGATGTGGGGGGAGGTTTACGTAGATGGAACTATGGGATGAAGTACTTTCGGTTGCCGTCGAAGTTCTCCGAACAGAAGAGGTGAGGGAACGCATCGTAATTCCCGACTACCGACGAAAACCCGTCGGATATTTGGAATGGAACCGATTTGGGGAACGGGAAGGTTGGGAGAAGATCGGACCTCAAACGCCATGGATCGGCGTTGACCAACACTGGCTGTGCGTAACGACGTATCGGTTGCCTGCATCCTGGATGGGAAAACAGGTGATGATGTCCGTCGCAACCGGCGCTACGGATATCTGGGACACATCCAATCCGCAGTTTTTCGCCTTTGTTGACGGAGAACTTGTTTGCGGACTGGATACCAATCATACGGTCTTCCCCCTGTTCACGAATGATACGGACGAACATCGCCTTGAACTTTTTTGTTATACCTCAAGCGACAAGCCGAATATCTTCGTGTCCGTAGTACTCGAACGGCACGAGCCAAAGGTGGCGGCTTTATGCAATGATCTGGAGCTTTGCGTGGAGGTTATCCGGAACATGGAGGAAAACCGGTCCGCAAGGGCATTCCTGATTCGTGAATGCATGGAGGCCTGCCGTCTGCTGGATTATCGTGTTGAGGAAACTGATGCATTTTTGGCTTCCGTAGACAAGGCGGAAGCATATCTTCATGCGCATGTATGGGGAAAAGGCGTGGACAGTCTGGCGACGGTGAGTATGGTAGGGCATACCCACATCGATCTTGCATGGAAGTGGACCATGCAGATGACGCGCGAGAAATGCATCCGCAGTTTTGCGACAGTTTGCAACCTTATGGATCGGTATTCATATTACCGCTTTACATCAAGTCAGCCCCAGGAATTCGCGTTCGTCAAAGAAAACATGCCGCAATTGTATGGCAGGATTCAGAAGCTTGCACGCACAGGCCGGTGGGAGATGGAAGGTGGCGCGTGGGTCGAATGCGATTGCAACCTGACCAGCGGGGAGTCGTTGGTCAGACAGTGTCTGTACGGCATGCGGTTCTTTAGGGAGGAATTCGGACAGGAGTGCAAGATATTCTGGATGCCTGATACCTTTGGCTTTACCGCGAATCTTCCCCAAATCATCAAAAAATGCGGGTTGTCGTATTTCCTGACAACGAAGATCAGTTGGAACGAAACGGACATGATGCCCCATGATACGTTCTTCTGGAAAGGGATCGATGGAACAAAAGTGCTGGCTCATATGGTTACTACAACCGATCATGCGGCATGGGCCGGTTCACGCCAGCATAGTACGACATATAACGGATTGGGAAACCCAAGCCAGGTTCTGGGCACATGGGAACGGTATCGCGACAAAGAGATGAACGATGATGTGCTGTCGCTCGTGGGCTACGGAGACGGGGGAGGAGGACCCACTTCACAGATGCTGGAGAACGAGAGACGGATGGAAGACGGCATCCCCGGACTCCCCGCGGTGCGGATGTGTACGGCACGGACCTATTTTGACGAACTTGCGAGGCGGATTGAGAGAAGAAAGGTTCCGGAATGGAGCGGAGAACTGTACTTGGAATACCATCGCGGAACCTATACGACCATGGCTCGCATAAAAAAAGAAAACAGAATGGCGGAAACAGAGACCATGGACAGCGAATTCTTTGCCACATTGGCGAGCGTCTGTGCCGGGAATCCGTATCCAAAATCCCGGTTTGACCGACTTTGGCTGTTGTTATTGCGCAACCAGTTTCATGATATTCTTCCGGGAAGTGCCATCGGCGAGGTGTATGAGCAGTGCTGGAGAGAATATGCGCGAATCCATTCGGAAAACCAGGCTATTACGCACGAATCCCTTGATGCACTCTCTGCGTGGAAACCTTGGAATTCCGGTACGATGCTGATCTGGAACTCCACAAGTTTTCTCCGGAGCGGGTTGGTTCAATGTCCCCTCCGAGGGAACGAAGTGCTCGCCGATGACCATGGGCCTCTTCCCTGTCAGAAACTTGAAGGATTTGCGTATGTCCGAGTGGAGGATGTCCCTCCGAAAGGATACCGTAGTTTTAGAATCATTCAAGGAAAACCCGTCGAGACGATCTTGACGGATTCTGGGGAAGACACGGTGATGGAAAATTCCCGGCTAAGGGCGATCGTCACAAGGGAAGGTGAATTGAAAAGTCTGTTCGACAAAGTCGTGGGACGAGAAGTCCTGGCTGGCGAAGGGAATAAGATTCGTCTTTGCACGGACCGGCCGCGGGAGTATGACGCATGGAATATCGGGAAACAGACCGATCGCGTCTATGATCTCCCGAAAGCATCATCCTGCGTGGTGGGGAAAGGGCCGCTTTTCTCCATCGTTCGTACAGCCAGGATGTTTGGACGATCAGAAATCAGGCAGGACATCGTTCTGGAAAATGATGGCGCGCGATTGGATTTCCGGACGAATGTCTTGTGGAATGAGCGGCATTTGATGCTTCGTACATTTTTCCCTTTGGCGGTTACGGCTGAGTATGCCACGTTTGACGTGGCGTTTGGGAACGTACGGCGAAGCACGGTGCGCAACACCAGTTGGGATGAGGCAAGAACCGAAGTTCCCGCGCACAAGTGGGGAGACGTAAGCGAAGAGGGATACGGGGTCGCGCTTCTGAATACCTGTAAATACGGATATCGTGTGGAAGGAAATGTCTTAAGTCTCTCTTTGCTTCGTGGACCGGAAAATCCTAATCCTGATGCAGACAAAGGGGAGCATTCGTTCCTTTACAGCCTCTATCCCCATGAAGGTTCCGCACGATCGAGCGATCTTGTGGCTGAGGGGTATTTTCTGCAACAACCGTTGCTTTCGGTCAGAGGAAACGGAGGAAAGGCCAATGCAGCCCCCCCCACCTTCTGTTTTGTCAGCGGAACGGCGAGAAATGTCGTCATTGAGACGATCAAACAGGCGGAATCGGGAGACGGATGTATTCTTCGTCTGGTAGAGGAGGGAGGAAAGGATTGTTGGGATACCCTCCATTTTGGACAGGAATTCAGCAAGGTTTGGTCATGCTCGCTTGATGAACGGAAAGAGGGGAGTCTTGTGATGAAGGATGGTGAAGTGTCCATTCATTTGAAGCCATTTGAAGTATGTACGGTTCTGGTATGTAGGTAACGTCGAGAAGAAAAGTCGCATGGAATGAGCGTTTCGATTGTCTTGAATGACCCGTCACCTGAACGTATGGTGCATGGCTTGCCACTGATCGTCTTGATAAGTGAATCGACGGGATCGACGGCGGCGCCTGTAGTGGC
>JBAXYP010000045.1:0-9907 GCA_041670725.1 Sphaerochaetaceae bacterium | reverse complement strand
TCCTGGCAACGGAAATCTGACTGTGTTTGAGTTCCCCCTCCGGTTTGACCAACAGGAATATGTCTGAAGCGGAGCGTCCCATGCCGAAGGTGCCGTCGGCGAACGCGATGGCAGTCGTCAAGGTGGCGCTCGTCATCATCGTATTGTACGAGTCGGAGACCTGTTGACGCAGGGTAAAATTGTAGAATTTCCCCACATGGGACCATGTCGCGTACAGGGAGTGGTCCAGCGGGCTTCCAAGATGGAAGCCGGAGAGGGTCAACGAAAGGCTGTCCGACGCCGACGGACGGTATGACAACCCTACCGAAGTGACGACTTCATTCGCCGTGCTATACGTACTAGAGGCGGAGGAACTGAGATTTGACATGAAGGAATAACTTCCGCTGAGCGTCGCCGCGATCGTGGGATTCCACGGTTTCGTGTCATCCGACGCACTCATCGTCATCGATCCGGAAAAAGACAGCCCCCTGAGCGGACTAAAACCCGTTGATCCGCTGACGCTCCACACGGGGTATTCGTATCCTTCAACGTATGAGAGCGAGCCGCTGACGGAATATCGTAGTTTGGTAAGCAATCCGGTAGCGGAGAACGCGAAGGAACCGACGACACTCGCCATCACGTCCGAAGTGGTTGAAGAGAATGATGCATCAGTTTTGGCCGGCATCACGAAACTCGTACTGAGCGACAACGATCCAAAACCGTGGAGCACGCTGTCATTGAATCGTTCAGTGATCGCTCCGGAGAATAATGGCGTGGCATATGCTTCGCTGAAGCGCGTCGTACCCTGAAATTGCGTAGTGCCGATCATTGTGGCCCATACGCCGTTCATCGTCCCGCTGAACACACCCGGCGTCGCGGAAACATCCAGAGAAAAAGTGAACGTATCGGTAAGACCTACAGATTGCCAGTACCGCGCGGTGAAGAATTGGGGATAATAGCTGATATAGGAATCCTTTAGAGGGTTTTTGAAATGGAATGTACCCCCGGCGTACGTCGTACTGTTGCCCCGCGGGATGCTCATTCCGTAACCGTACAACGTATCGCCCCGTCCCAGAAGCCGCGAGTCGTAACTTGTATCGACATAATAGGTCTCTACGTCATCGGGACGAGCGTCGGGAATAATGTCGATTCGGATTTTGTTTGTCCCTTGGGTAAAGACGAAGTCCTTCAGACGATATGTTCCCGCCATGAGTCGGCGCTGGAACACTTCTTTCGTCTCGTCATTGATGTAGATCTTCACCACAGAAGGTTCGACGACCTCGATGGAATACTGGAACTGATTTCCCAACGCCGAGGAAGAACCGTAACTGTAATTCTTCTCCACCGTAAAGCCTATGTTGGTGTCGATGGAAAAACTGTTCGTACGAGCGCTGAGATTTGAGCCGACCGACCCGAAGGTGAGTCTCTGGCTGGACTGGACAAAATCATGGAAGGCAGTCCACGTACCAAGATTGAAATATGGCTCCGTCGTGTAGAAGCTCGTAGAGAAATCCACCCCCAGCCCAAGGAATCCCAACGAATTGTTGATGTACAAGGTCCCCGTTTTGTTGGTAATGCCACTGAAATCCGACGCATACGTCAGGGAACCGTAGAAACTCATTGTGGAAAGCCACGAGAGTTTCGCCGGTTTGAGTTCGGTGGCACCGCTGAGCGCGTACGTATCCCTTTTCCCGCCGGGACTGGTCGTAGAAACTGACAGGATACGCACCGACATATCGTTATAGTTGACCGTCATGTGCAAAGCGAACGCAGCACTGTCGAATGTAGTGGGCATGCCGCGCGCGGCCAATTCCTCCAGGGAAAGGTATTCGGGGCTGCCCGCAAACAAACGAATGCTTGCATCCGCCTTCAGCGTACCGTCAAGATATCGGTGCAAATCGGTCGTATTGACAAGTTTCGTAGGTTGGGCGAATTCCGTCTCGATATCGCCGACATACTCGTCGTTCACGTAGAAGGAAAGGAAATACTGTCCATTTTCATAGAGGGAGGACGTATCCTCTCCCGAAACGAAGAAATCCGCAAACGGATCCTTCTCTTCGCTCTGCCCTTCTTCCTGCTGAGGAGCGTAGAACGCATCGTAATCCTCTTGCGTCATGACGATGGGGTTCTGCATTTTGGGAGGACCCGGAACGATTGGGTTAACGGAAACGAAGAAAGATGAAGGTTGCAGGGGAACGGGAATGGGTCTCGCATCCTCGGTTTCGTGTTTTGGCTTCTCAACCTGCGGAACCGGCTCCACAACAGGGTTCGCCTCCGGCTCTGGCATCGCGGGTCCCTCATTTTCGGGAGATGGACGCTCCACCTCTTTGGTCAGGGGCGTTTCCACCGGAACCGGAGCCACGACAATGTCCTCCTCAGCGGGCAACGCCTCGGCGGTTTGTACGGATTGTGACTCGGACTGCGGTGATTGATTGAAACAGGTACGGACAAAGACCAAAAGGAAACAGACAAAAAGAATAATCGATATGCCGTTCGCAATTCCTTGTTGATTCCTTTTTCGATTCATCCGCGACCAACATTATTTGGAGTATTTGATCGACGCCTTATAGCTCGTCCCTTTCTCCTGTGAGAGTCCCGCCGGCATCAAAATCGCCGTGGTGACGCTTTTTTTGGCGAGTACATTCAGACCAAGCAAATCTCCCAACTGTTCTTTTGTGTCGAGAACGACGCTGTTGCCTTTGCTGTCGTTGATCGTCAGAATGGCGTTCAGCAGTAACTGATGCACCGTACCTTCGTTTGAAACGGTGATGGAAAGCTGGTCGGCACCGTCCGTTCCGGTCACTCGTTTCACATCGGTGACGGAAATCTTCTCAATCACCTTTGCGGGAGCTACATAAGCACTGGTGACATAGTTGTACAAAAAGTTAAACATCCCTTTGTCGGTGCTTTGCTTCCCCTTGTTATAGGCAATTTGTTCGGCTTTGATGCGAAAACTCAATTCGTTGGTAACAGTGCGGGGCCCTCGGTATTGCACTCTGATAATCTGGCTTGACTGCGCTTTGACAATCACTTTCGCAGGCTGAATGGAAAAGTACTTTGCCGCAGATTGATTGACTTCCTGCCCGTTTTCATCTTGATCCCTAATCAACGCCGTGATGGTTATGGCGATCGAGTCATCGCTGTCATTGACGATTGTATACGTCTTCGTACTTTCCACACCTGTCGGCGCAAAACTTTGTTCAAGCGGAGAAAATTGGTACGCCGATACGGAGAACAGCATACAGGCCAAGAACAGGAAAACCAACGCGATGCGGCGAATATCTCGTGAAAACATTCCCATTATGAACCCCTTACACATTCTGCTGTGTCATAATGTAGTCCATAATTCCGAAATCTGCAAGAACCCCATTTGACATTTCATGAGCTCTTATGGTAACGTTGCTTCTTGCATGACGGGCTGTAGCGCAGGGGTTTAGCGTACAAGTCTGGGGGACTTGGGGTCGGCGGTTCAAATCCGCCCAGCCCGATTTCAATTGAGGCTCTTCGGGAAACCGAAGAGCTTTTTTTATTGGGCACACGCTCTCGAACTTTCATTTCGCCGTTCGGAAAGACCGGCAATGAACCGGCCGGGAAACGGTTTGCATTTTCATACGAAAAGGTTCCCCGCGTCGTCCAGACGGCTTCCGCAGTTTTTCTTTCCATACCGAAACCAGCCTCGGGATCATGCCTCTTCCATTAAAAAGCACTGGAAAGACACTCCACGTCGACGAATGTTCGAGTGTGGCCGAAGGTCATATCCTGCGATGGATCCCGACAACCGAGATCGGGATATGATTTATCGACCAAGAATTGCCGCTCGACTGTCCGACGCGCGGCTTCGCAGATCAAAGCCAATCGCGAAGGACAAGAATCTCGTTCCGCCGCTTGCAGACACATACAAAAGCGACATGAAGCCTCATCGCCTCATGTCGCTTGTCTATCAAAGAGGGAACGAGCGGATCAGGCTTCTTCCTTTTCCGCTTTCTTCTTTTCCATTGCTTTCTTTCCAGCAGCACTGCCTTCCCATATCTCTTTTGCGACAGGAGCCCATTTCGTCGCCGAAGGAACACATTTCTTGCAAAGATCGCCCACATCCTCAGGATTCTCCATATCTGTGGACTTTGCCTTGCTTGCGTGTATCATATCATTCAGTCTTCCCGGGTTGTCCAAAAGCGGACAAGGTCTGAGCATATTGTCGTTGAATGGCTGGTTTTTGTGATACTGCATGAAAAGCGGGTTCTTGTATGCCTGCAACAACGTCGTGTTGTGGATATTGCTGTCGCTGTAGTGAATGAATGCGCACGGTTCGATATCGCCGTTGGCATTGATGTGCAGATAACAACGCCCGCCTGCGATGCATCCGTTGACAAACTCGCCGTCATTCCAGAAATCCATCGTGAAAATCGGCTTGGTTTTGCGGAACGCGCGGATCTGGTTATACATGAACTTTCGTTGTTCGGCCGTGGCCATCAACTCGGGAACAGCCTTTTTGCCAACGGGGATATAGGTAAAGAACCATGCGAACTTCGCGCCCATATCGATCATCGCATCAAAATACGCCTCACTTCCGATCACATCGACGTTCTTGCTGGTATAGCAACAGGAAATGCCGAACGGGAGTCTCTTTTTCTTGAGAATTTCCATCGCCCTGATGACCTGCCGGTACGTCCCTTTCCCGCGACGGAAATCGGTCGCTTCCTCAAACCCTTCGATGGAAATTGCAGGTACGAAGTTCCTTACACGGAGCATGTCGTCGGCAAATTGCTCGTCGATCAACGTACCGTTGGTGAAGGCAAGGAACTCGCAGTCGGGATGCGCCGCGCACAGTTTGATGATGTCCGCCTTGCGCACCATCGGCTCGCCGCCGCTGTAGATATACATGTAGGTGCCCAACGCTTTGCCTTGGTTGATGATGGAGTCAAGCGTATCGTAGTCCATGTTCAGTTTGTTTCCGTACTCTGCGGCCCAACAGCCAGTGCAGTGCAGGTTGCACGCGGAGGTGGGATCCATCAAGATGGCCCACGGCAAATTGATGTCGTGTTCCTTCGCCAAATCCTTCTGGTTCGCCCTGCCGATGATGACGGAATTGATGAAGAAATTGTTGAACATCACCTTCCGTACCTCGGGATCAATATCTTTCCATAGACTGACGGTGTATTTGTACCAGTTGCTGCCAGGATTGTTGATGATGGAACGGACGAAATCCCGTTGCTTTTTATATGCGCCCTTTGTGTCGATCTTGTCCACCCAAGCCATCAACTTGGGGAGATTTTTCTCCGGATCATCGCCGATATAGTTCATGCCAACCTGAGCCATCGCCGCGGTGATTGAATTCTTCAGCTTTCCCATTCTACATACCTCTCTCAATGAAGAAACATATCTGTTGGTTTTGGTATATACCCCTCCATGCAAAAGGGAAATGGTCAGTTTTACACAACTGTCCCAAAAAAGGACAAATAAATCAAACTTGGTCAGGCATAAACATGCTGATCATTTTGCCGCAAAGCGATATGCTGACTTTAGTTAATTCGTCAAGGAACTTTTCCGGAGATGAAGGATCGGGCCTGGCAATCCACCGACGAACGGCGGAAAGGCAAAAGTCACCGATCAGATCGGATAATTCAGAAAGATTCAGACCGTCTCCTTCGGAAAGGGAAAGCGTCTTCTGTACCAAAGGCTCGATTTGCCGACAAAAGTAATCGTGGAACGAATGGGGTCCGGAAACCTGCAATGCGTTGAGGTAGAACACCCGATCCGAGTAAATTGACTGGCAAATCATCAGCGACAACTCGCCGGAACGTTTCGTTTTGATTTCACTCTGGATTTTCCGATTGATCTCCATCTCATAAATCCAGTTTACCAACTCGTACTTGTCCCGAAAATGATAATAAAAACTCTTCCTGTTCAATCCGCACATTGCGCAGATTTCTCCGATGGACACCTTGTCCAAGGGTTTCGTCTTCATACATTCCTTCAGAGCCTGGGCCAACGCCTTTTTTGTGATGATCGAATTGGACATATCTGAAGTATCCTTCCCCCTCACTCGTTTTGTCAAGAAACCATTTTCCCGCGAACGGAAAGCACGTCCCCTGAGAAATATGCGCTCGCCATAAGATATGTTCCCTTTTCCGCCGGCTTTGACAATTGATCACGCGCATAGACGACGTCAATGTGCCCCATCGAGGTAGCGACCGTGGAAACCATCAGTTTCGTATCGAGATATCCGTTCTCCCGTTCCTCCATGGCGAGGACCGGGCCACAAAACAGGTTGATCATTTCGTTTCGTTTGGAGAACTCCCGCATCTTTTTCCCCGTTGACTCCTCCCGAGCCATGACATAATAATAGGGAAGAATCTGACGATCCAGCAAGCGGTTCTCTTCGCCGATCATCGCTTCGAACGATTCACGGCTATCGTATACATCCATACCGGTGGGGAACGCGGAGACTTGGATTTCCAGTACGCTGTCCGTATCCAGATGACGAAGCAATGCGGGCCGGACGAACCCCATGACGAAGGCATTGCGCTGCCCCGGATCGGCAAGAAGAAGTTGCATGCCGAGGTATTCCGGCTTCCCCACCGATACGACAGGAGACGCGGTCCAGACGCATCGTCCGCCCATGTGGGTGTCAAGGCCCATCATCTCCAAGCCATCCTCCCGCTCTTGAACCCGAAATACAAGTTCCAGACCGCTGTCCATCAGACAGGTGTAGTAGGCACCGCCACCTTCGGCCTCACTGCGAGTACTCCGCTCCAGCAAGGGAAGAACCAACGTTTCATCAAGGTTTTTCCCTCGCATCAGACAACCAAGACCAGCATTGGCCAAAAACAGCGCCATACGCACCTCTTAAAGAGAGTATACCATGGATCACAACTTGCACCAACCCGTTGAAAAGGCTACCATTTTTGCATGGAATCAGATGAACTCTCTTTTTCGGGAGGCCTCAGAGACGGCTTTCCCATCTGCGTCGGTTATTTCCCCACAGCGATGGCCTTTGGCCTTGTATGCAGGAACGACGGTCTGAAACTTTGGGATGCGGCTTTGTTCTCCCTTACCAATTTCGCGGGGAGCGGGCAGTTTTTGGCCGAGAGTCTGCTTACCAGCGGTGCGATGATTGCGGAACTCGCCATTTCTGTCTTTCTGGTGAACCTCCGCTACCTTTTCATGGGTGCGGTGATCAATGCCAACCTCACGGGGGTCCATGGAATACGCAGATTCTTTATCGCTTTCGGCACGACAGATGAGGTATTCTCCGTCTCCGTCCTCAAAGGGCGACTTCTCACAGGATCGTACATGACCGGGTTGCAATTGATCAGTTACCTCGGCTGGTGCAGCGGTACGATCGTAGGTTTCCTCATCGGTTCGCTTCTCCCCTACGAATTGCAACTTGCAGTCGGGGTAACGCTGTATGCGATGTTCAGCTCTCTCCTTTCCGGCGCCATCCTTACGGACGGGCCGTGGATGCTCGTCATCGCGGCAGTGTCTGCGGCAACCAACAGTCTTCTGGTAAGGGGTGTGGGACTCGGTACGGGATGGGCTTTCGTCATCTCGATGCTTTCTGCGACGGGAATCGGTGCTCTTCGCCCAACAACGGAGGAGATCGCTTCATGAGCCACGGAATTCCTTTCTTCGTCTTTATCATCGTTTCCGCCGTAGCGACAATCGTCGTCAGGCTCATCCCCTATTACCTGTCCGGCACCGACCACATGCCGCCATATCTCAAACGATGCATGCGTCTTCTTCCTGTCGCCGCCATCGGGGCATTGATTTTCCCCGGCGTCGTCACGGATTTCGGAACACAATGGTACGCGGGAATCGCCGGCATCCTCGCCGCAGCTCTCCTCGGCTTGAAAAAACTTCCGATGATCGCGTCGATCGTCACTTCGATCATCGTAACATATCTGGTGCTCCTCATATGAAACGATTCGACGCACACCTCCATCTGGGAGCGGCAAACGACGCATGGGGGATCGTTTGCACAAGTCAACAGGACGAATGGGGAAAACTCGATTCGGTGGCATTCCCATCCATCCCATCTGTCGGTCTGCTCCCCGACGGCACCGACCAGAGAGGGCTGCTCCCCGCCATGGAAGAATTCCTTGCAAAACATACCGGCTGCCAGATCGGAGAAGTGGGATTGGACGGACGTTTCCCCCATATGGAACTTCAAACAGCGTTCTTCACCGATGTCTTGCATCTGGCGCAAATCCATCATCGTCTGGTAAGCATTCACGCCGTCCATGCGGATGGGCTCCTGCTCTCCCTCTTGAATGGTTCGGTCCGTTCCATCTGGCATGGATTCACCGGAAGTGTGGAAAGCGCCCGTCTGGCCGCCGCAAAACGGTGCGTCGTAAGTCTCGGTCCACGGACCGTCAAAAGCGGGCTTTGGAAGCGTCTCGAAGAACTGAACGTACCGTTTCTTTTGGAAACGGACAGCAAGGACGGCGGCGAAACCGCCCTATTGGAATGGATGTACCATACGTGTGCGCAACGGCTAGGCATTACGTCGCTACAGCTTCAGGAGAGGATAGATGAGGGAAGAACAATTTGCACGAACGATCAGATTGATCGGCAATGAATCGGTGGAGTCGCTCCATCGGAAGACGGTCACCTTTGTCGGTGTGGGGGCGGTCGGAGGTTTTGCGTTGGAAGCGTTGGTGCGCCTTGGCGTCGGTCATGTGCGTCTATTTGATTTCGACAGGATAGAAGTCTCCAACCTGAACCGACAGATCCTCGCCACATGGCCGGTAATCGGCGAAAAGAAGGTGGAGGTCGCCGAGAACAGGATAAAGGCGATCAATCCCGACTGCGTGGTGGAGTCGTTTGACCTGTTTGTCTCGCAAGAAAATCTCGAAGACGTGCTCAAGGACAGCGGAGATCTCGTCGTCGACGCCATCGACTCGGTACAGAGCAAATGCGCCCTCCTCGCCGCTGTCTACCAAAAAGGCATTCCTGTGGTCAGTTCGATGGGCGCCGCCCTCCGCCGCGATCCCTTCCTCGTCAGGACGGCCGATCTGATGGATACCGCCGGATGCCCTCTCGCCCGTTCGGTCAGGCAGAAACTGCGGGCGCAAGGCATCGGACGGGGAATTCCCGTGGTATACAGCCCCGAACCCGTGACGTTCACCTATGAAAAGGGAGAGGAAAAAATTCTCGGTTCCCTTCCCACCATCACGGGCATCTTCGGGTTGAATCTCGCCCATCTTGGACTGAAAACCCTCTTGGGAGGCACCCTGCCCGGTCAAAGGAACCGGAGCGGCACGAAGGACGAGACCTGATGGAAATCGGGTCGTTCCGTATCGATCGGCTCGTACGTCAGATAGTGAGGATGCTCCAAGGCATCCCCGCAATTGTAAAAATTGCCATACAACGTCACGCCCTTCAACGTTTTCCCCTCATCCAGCAACCCGAACTTCACCAGATCAAGCCTTGCGGAAAGATCCCAGCGGCTTTCATCGATCGTATTTTCCAAAATCCGTACCGTAATGGGGATCGTCGCAAGCAACGCATCGGAATATGAAACGCGTCCGTCGCGGCAGGTTCCCTTCGCCGCGTGACAAAAACCGGAAGCGCTGAATTCAAAGTTGACATACCATGGTTGATCCGGTCGTTTCACGAACACTTCGACGCAACTGTCATTCCACACTTCGTCGTTGTGATGGGTACACATCCGCCTGAGTTGCGGCTCCTTCACGCTGAAAGAGACAATAAAAGAAGAGCCTTCGTAAGAGACTTTCACGAGAACGGCCACATTTTCGGCTTCCATCCACAATGGATGAAGTGCCAGTCGGGTAGCCCCTTTGTTCGAAAAATCATGAATCAAAACATCCATGGAACATAGTGTAGGGAGGAACGACCAAAAACGCAAGTTCACCGGTATTGGAGGCAACAACATTGAAGAAGGAGACTCCATATGAAACGAAACGGA
>JBAXYP010000044.1:0-10246 GCA_041670725.1 Sphaerochaetaceae bacterium | reverse complement strand
GTTGGAGAATACGATGATCGTCGCCGCTTTCATGCAGGCGGGGACGGAACATGCTTCTTTCCGTTCGCCTTTTTTTATGGTCGCCGTAATCATGCCATTATCCTCGGTGATGCCTTCCAAGGTATTGCCCGTCATCTGGCACCATGATCTGACGTCGCTACGGAATCCGGGGTCGGTCGCCTTGACCACGAGGCGATCTCCGACCTCAAGCGTATCCATTTTTTGTTTCAGCGATACGATCGGACCCGGGCATTGCAGACCGCAGGCATCCAGCGTCAATGTTTCGTTTCCTTTCTCTTCCATATTCGCATCTCCTTGATGCAATGTTCTCGCATCCTTTTCCTGCAGAACCGCATGCCAGCTCTTGTATCCTCCCGTCACGTTGGAAACATCCTTGAATCCTCTTTGTCTGAGGATTCTCCCCGCGATATGTCCTCTCAGTCCGATGGCGCACATCAGGACGATCGGTTTGTCTTTCGGAAGTTCGTCCAGATGTCCCCTGATTTCCGCATGAGGATAGTTCACCGCACCGGGGATTGAACCGAGGGAAAATTCCATCTTCGTCCTGACGTCGACAAGCACCGCACCGTTTTTGATCATCTCTTCGGCCTGCTGATAATCGACCAGATGGTCTAGTCCCGCGAGGTCGTTGGAAGCGATGAAGCCAAGCATGTTGAGGATGTCTTTGGCGCTGTTGTACGGAGGTGCATATGCCTGTTCAAATGAGGCGAGATCCTGTACCGTTCCGTTATGGGCGAGCAGGACGGAAAGCACGTCGATCCGCTTGTCCACGCCATGATAACCAACGACTTGTCCTCCGAGGAGCTTTCCCGATGGCTTCTCGTAGACGATTTTCGCCGTCATCTGCGTGGATCCCGGGTAATATGAGGCATGATCCGGCGTGTGGGTGACGGCCACGCCGTAAGCTATGTCCGCTTTCCCCGCGCTTCTGGCGTTCATGCCGACGCTGCCGACGGCGAGGTCAAACACTTTCGCTACGGAAGCGCCATAAGTTCCGGGATACGCAATGGAAGGTTTGCCCGTAACTATGGCATCAGCGCACAACCGCGCCATTTTATTCGCGGGTCCCGCAAGCGCGACGGCCCACGGAGTTCCCGTAAACGGAGACGGATAGGCAATGGCATCTCCGATGGCCCAGATGGAAGGATCGCTTGTCTGGAAATTCTCGTTGACGAGGATGTATCCCTTCTTATCGACATCAAGTTTAGCGTCTTTCGCCAAATGGGAATCCGGTGTCACCCCTATGGAAAGGATCACCATGTCGATGTCCGTGATGGTTTTGTCGGGAAGAACCACATCGAGTTTCTCTCCGTGACGGACGATTTTCTGTAGCGGACTGGACAGACGCAACTCCACGCCGTGACTTCTGAGAGATTGATGGACGAATACCGCCATGTCGTAATCCAGCGGAGTCATACATTGGGGTGCTGCTTCGACGAGGGTGACTGCGATGCCTTTTTCCGTCAGGTTCTCCGCCATCTCGAGTCCGATGAACCCTCCTCCGACGACGACCGCTTTTTTCGCTTTTTTCATAGTAGCGACTACTTTGTCGATATCGGGAATGTTCCTTACTTGGAGAACGGCAGGATCATCGATGCCGGGAAGAGGCGGAACGAACGGCTTCGCGCCTGGGCTGAGAACCAATGCGTCGTATGTCTGTACGCTTTCCTTTCCGTCTTTCCCTCGGACCTTCACCGTTTTTTTCTCCCGGTCGATGGACATGACTTCCGTATCAGTGTGCACCTCGATGTCAAATACGTCGGTGAAAGTCTCCGGCTTTGTAACCAGAAGTCGTTCCCGATCCTGAATAACGCCGCCCGCATAATAGGGGAGTCCGCAGTTTGCGAAACTGACGTATGGCCCTTTTTCGTAGAGGACGATTCGCGCCTCTTCGTCCAGCCTTCTCAGTCGTGCGGCCGCTCCCGCGCCTCCGGCGACTCCTCCGACAACCACATATGTCTTATTGCTCATTGCTTTTCCTCTCCTCTTTTGAGCGTTTGAACGATATATTTGGGAAGGGAAATGTCGCTTGTCTTGATATAGGACAATACCTTCACACCCTCTTCCGTTATGGTAACCACGTTGTTCCTCCTGTCGACGGGGGAACAGGAACGCTTTACCAGCCCTTTTCCTTCGAGTACGTCCAACAATCGCGTCATCCGTGACGGGGAAAGCCCCATCTGGCAGGCGATGCTTTTCCCGTCTTCGTCTCCATGATCCAGAGCGCAGAGCAGGGAAGCTTGCATGAACGTCAATCGATATTTCCGTTTTATTTCATTCTCGACTTTCTGCAGATCAAGAATCAGGCGCCGTAAAGCGCAGAAATCCACCATACTCACCTCGCAAATAATTGCTATTAACAATAATTGATAGTAGCAATAGATTCCAATATTGTCAACATTTCTGCCGGGGCCTTTGGAAGAATGCACGCATAGTGATACGATGGAAAAAACGTGGTACACTCTTAGTCGGTTGTGTATCGAAAGAGGAGATTCGAATGTTTGACGAAGAGAAACTCAAGAAACAAGCACTGGAAATCCGGAGGCTGACTATCATGGAAATCGGTCATTTCGGATCTGGCCATATCGGTGGCAGCATGTCCATCGTAGAGTTGCTGACCTATCTGTATTACTATGAGATGCGAATTGACCCGAAGAATCCGAAGAAAGAGGATCGCGACCGGTTCGTTTGTAGCAAAGGGCATGCCGGCCCCGCCGTATACGCCACGCTGGCCAGCAAAGGGTATTTTCCTGAGGAGATGTTGATGACGCTCAATCAGGGGGGAACGAAACTTCCGTCTCATTGTGACATGACCAAGACTCCGGGAATTGATTTCACGGGGGGGTCTCTCGGACAGGGAATCAGCGCTGCAGTAGGCATCGCCCTCGGGCAGAAAATCAAACATATCGACGCCCGGACGTTTACCGTCATCGGCGACGGGGAAAGCCAGGAAGGCGAAGTTTGGGAAGCGGCGGAGACCGCCGCCCAGTGGAAACTGGACAATCTGATCGCCTTTACGGATTTCAATCGGCTCCAGCTTGATGGGCTGACGGAAAACATCGTCAGTATGGATAACATCGATACCAGGTGGCTGGGATTCGGTTGGCATGTGCAGCGGATCAACGGGCATGATTTCAGACAGATTGACGATGCCGTGCAAAGGGCGAAAACGGTTGCTGGCCGGCCGCATATGATCATTATGGACACGCAGAAGTCCCACGGATTCATCCCCGGCGAGAATACGACGAAAAACCATAGTATGGCATTTAACGAACAACAGGCGAAAGAAGCGGTAGCGGCATTGTACGCACGCGAAGGGGTGAAAGCATGAGAGATACGAAAGACATTCCGTTTATGCGTGACGCCTTGATGGCGTCGGTCAATGATCTGGCGGCGGTCCACGAGGAGATCGTGTTCCTTGACGCCGACCTTTCCTCCTGCATAGGGAGCGAAAGCTTCCAGAAATTATATCCCGGCCGTTTCTACAATTGCGGCATCGCTGAAGCGAACATGGTTGCCGTAGCCGCAGGGCTTTCTTCCATGGGATTGGTTCCGTTCGTACATAGTTTCGCATGTTTTGCCAGCAGACGCGCCTTCGATCAGTTCTTTATCTCGGCCGGATATGCCCATCAGGTGATCCATTTGATCGGAAGCGATCCAGGGGTCCTCGCTCAGTACAACGGCGGAACCCACATGCCGTTTGAGGACATTGCCTTGATGCGACAGGTTCCCGGTGTGGTAATTATCGATCCGAGCGACAAGCAAAGCATGTATGCGCTTACCCAGCAGTTGTACGAAAGCGGAAAGCTTTCCTATACCCGCTCTGGCAGAAAGACGTCGACACAGCGCTATACTCCCGATACCAAGATTCAATTGGGCAAGGGAATCGTTCTGGACGAAGGGGAGGATGTCGGCATCATCGCCACCGGGGAAGTGATGGTCAACGCTGCAACCGAAGCGGTCAAGTTGCTTTCCGCCAAGGGGATCAAGGCAACGTTGGTCGATCTGCACACCATCAGACCGTTGGATACGGAATTAATCACTTCTGTAGCGAAGAAAACGGGGCATCTGCTGATTTGTGAGAACGGTAGGTATTCCGGCGGAGTGGGAGAGGAGATCGCCGCGTTTCTGGCGAAGACCCATCCGACAAAAATGGATTTCGTCAATGTCGGGGAAGCGTTCGGAGAAGTCGGGAACCTTTCCTACCTTACCGGACGATTCGGATTCACCGGTCCGCATATCGCCGAAGTGGCCGAAGCGTTGGCCAAACGTTGAGTATTCCGACCCATGGCGACGCCATGGGTCGTTCTATATCCGGAGGACCGATGAAAATACAACTGGAAACCATCCCGGTGTGGGATGCGATGAAAACGGGCAGCGAATGTTATCTGTGCGACCTGAAGTTGCAAAGCGAGAAGGACGGCGTCGCATTTTTTCTCGGTCCCTCCGTGATGAATCCGGAGACGCGGGTGAATGTCAACGAACATGGATTTTGCCACCATCATTTCGAAAAATTGATCAAAGCCGGAAAACCGCAAGGACTCGGTTTGATGGCGGAGACATATCTTGAAACGGACAGAAAAGCGTGGGGGAAAGCGATGGAATCGCTTCTGCAAGCGAAGGCCGGACGGAAAATGGACAAAGCGGTTGCGGCTTTTTCCGATGCCGTCGCTTCCCGTTCCCCTCATTGCTTGATCTGCAGTCGAGTTGAAGATCGGGAGGTCAGATATCTGTATACCACAGTACGCCTTTTCGTCACCGATCTCGACTTCAAGGCCGCTCTGAAGCGTTCCAAGGGATTCTGCATTCCTCATTTCCAGCGACTTCTCGACGTTTCCAAAGAAGCGCTTTCCGCCGAGGAGCGAAAGGATTTCGTCCAGGCGCTCACCGAAGTGGAACTGTCCAATCTCGAACGACTTCAGCATGAAGTCGTCTGGATGACGGAGAAGTACAAGACGGAGAATTTCGACAAACCTTGGAACGGGTGCGAGGATGCCCAGAAGCGTGTCGTTCGAAAATTAACCGGGATGTGACGTTCTGAGGGGTAACGTGGAAACGATACCGTATACATAATTAATTTCCTTTTAATCTTATTCATATTACCATATTCACATTATATTAGGATATAAACGAGATGATGGAAACATTTTCGGCGTATCGTTCACATATATTAAGAATGACTCTTGAATTTTTTTGTTTAATTCCGTATACCGAAAATGGAAGGAGTCAATCATGGGAACTGAAAATAAAAAAGAACTCTTTGATGGACGGGACGAGCTGGAAGCATTGATCCAGAAAGTCAAACGGGCCCAAGTTATCTACGCCTCCTATCCCCAGGAGAAGGTGGATGCCATTTTTCGTGCGGCGGCGATCGCGGCGAACAACGAGCGTATCACGTTGGCTCGGGATGCGGTTCAGGAAACCGGTATGGGGATTATTGAAGACAAAGTCATCAAGAACCACTTCGCTGCAGAATATATTTTTCATAAGTACAAAGACGAAAAGACATGCGGCATCATCGAGGAGGACGAGGGGTTCGGCATCGAGAAAATCGCCGAACCGAAAGGGGTGATCTGCGGCATCATTCCGACAACCAACCCCACGTCGACGGCGATCTTCAAGTCGCTTATTTCCCTGAAGACCCGCAACGCCATCATTTTCTCTCCCCATCCGAGGGCGAAGAAGTGCACCTGCGACGCGGCGCGTGTGGTACGGGATGCTGCGGTGGCGGCGGGAGCTCCGGAGGACATCATCGCGTGGATCGACCAGCCGACGATGGAAAAGACCGATTATCTGATGACGCATCCGCTCGTCAATTTGATTCTTGCCACGGGAGGGCCCGCGATGGTCAAAGCAGCATATTCCTCCGGCAAACCCGC
The DNA here is from genome assembly GCA_041670725.1 of Sphaerochaetaceae bacterium. Lineage (GTDB taxonomy): Bacteria > Spirochaetota > Spirochaetia > Sphaerochaetales > Sphaerochaetaceae > RUG023. Next base: position 4,346 of record JBAXYP010000044.1, on the reverse strand, counting down.
CATCGGCGTAGGTGCGGGAAATACGCCGGCGCTTCTGGACAAGAGTTGCAACATCAAGATGGCGGTCGCTTCCATCCTGATGTCCAAAACTTTCGACAACGGTGTGGTGTGTGCTTCCGAGCAGTCCATCGTCTGTCACAAAGACATCTACGACGAAGTGAAGCGGGAACTTGCTGCGCAGGGTGCTCATTTTCTTACCGAAGACGAACTGGAAAAGCTTCGGTCGGTGATCATTGATCCGAAACGTGGAACGGTGAGTCCTGCCATCGTCGGACAACCCGCATGGAAGGTCGCCGAGATCGCCGGATTCTCCGTGCCCAAGAGTACCAAAGTGCTTATCGGAGAGGTGACGAGGATCGCCCCGGACGAACCGTTCGCCCATGAAAAACTTTCTCCGGTACTCGCCATGTACAAATGTGACAATTTCGGTACGGGTACCGATATGGTTGTCCATTTGATCGCGATGGGTGGTTTCGGCCATACCAGCGTCCTGTATGTGGACGAGAAGGAACAGGAGAAGATTGATGCCTTCGGCAAGGCGGCTAAGACCAGCAGGGTTTTGGTCAACATGCCGGCCAGTCAGGGTGCCATCGGGGACATTTACAATTTCCGTCTTGAGCCGAGCCTTACGTTGGGATGCGGCAGTTGGGGAAACAACTCCGTTTCCGAGAACGTGGGGCCGAAACATCTGTTGAACATCAAGACGGTGGCCGCAAGGAGAGAAAACATGTTGTGGTTCAAGCTTCCTCCGAAAGTATATTTCAAATACGGATGTCTCCCCGTCGCGCTGAAGGAATTGAATGGCAAGAAAAAGGCGTTCATCGTCACCGACAGTTTTCTTTTTGGCAGCGGAATGATCGATAAGGTCACCAAACCGCTTGAGAAGATGGGGATCGAGTCCGAAGTGTTCCATCAGGTCAAGCCCGACCCGACGCTGGGGACGATCGATACGGCGTTGCAACTGGTCAACGCATTCCATCCTGATGTGTTCATCGCCGTCGGTGGTGGTTCCCCGATGGATGCGGCAAAAATCCTCTGGTTGCTGTACGAGCACCCAGAGGTTTCGTTCGAAGGGCTTGCCTTGCGGTTCATGGATATCCGAAAGCGCATTTATGCATTCCCCCACATGGGAGAGAAGGCGACGCTCGTCTGCATTCCGACAACCAGCGGGACGGGATCCGAGGTGACGCCGTTCGCCATCATCACCGACGAGAAGACAGGAATGAAATACGCCATCGCCGATTACGCGCTGACCCCCACCATGGCTATCGTCGATTCCGAACTCGCCATGGGACAGCCGAAGTCGCTTACCGCTTCTTGCGGCATAGACGTCCTCACTCACGCACTGGAGGCGTTGGCGTCCAGCATGTCCACTGACTATACGAATGGTTTGGCGCTGGAAGCGGCTCGGGTCATTTTCAAGTATCTGCCCACCGCCTACGCAGACGGGACGGACCGGAAGGCGAGGGAGAAAGTCCACAATGCTTCCACCATGGCCGGTATGGCATTTGCCAATGCGTTCCTTGGACTATGCCATTCGATGGCTCACAAACTCGGCGCACGGTTTCATGTACCGCACGGAATGGCGAACGCGCTTCTGCTGACCAACATCATCAGGTTCAACGCCAATGACAATCCGACCAAACAGGCGTCGTTTCCGCAGTATGAGTTTCCGTCCGTCGTTTCACGATACGCCCGCGCCGCGGACTATATTTCCATGGAGGTGAACGACCAAAGGAACACCCCTTATGTAGTGACCAAGCCCGGCATGACGATGGCGGAGAAAGTCGAGGCATTGATTGCAGGCATCGAGGCGTTGAAGAAAGAATTGGACATCCCTTCGTCCATCAAGGAATGGGGAGTGGATGAGAAGGAATTCCTCAATGCGGTTGACGAGTTGTCGGTAAAAGCGTTTGACGACCAGTGCACCGGATCCAATCCGCGCTATCCGTTGATCAGCCAGATCAGGGAATTGTATCTGGATTCCTACTACGGCAAGAAGTGGCACGAGGAAGCGTGAAAGCGAAAACGATGAACAGGCGTCTCAGGATTCCTGGGACGCCTGTTTTGTATTTCTGGCACGTTGTTTTCGTGCTCTCGGTTTGAGAAGAGTCAACTGCCCTTCCTTCTTGTCGGTTCTGATCTTCTGCATACGCAACATGGATGTCTTCATCGTACTGTCATAGTGGTAATAGTCCATTGTCTCCCGGTCCACTCGGTAGATCAGCTGGTAGGGTTTCCCTTTGAGAAACGCCACTGCAAGGGTGAGCCTGCGCTCCGCATACATCCCTTTGAGCCGGATCGCCTGCTTCGCGGAGATATAGTCGGAATACAGCATGATCGTCATGGCGGTTTTCCCCGCCCTGTCATGCAGGATGATATCCGCTTTATCCACCATCACATCAAAAACGAGGTTTTGGGGAAATCCCCGAAAGGACGGCAAGGCGTTCTCCGCCGTAAGTGACAATTTGTTTCTCAGTCTCCGTTCCATATGTTCAGTGAGCCGGTGCGCCACCGCCGCTTTGTTTTTCGTTTCGGAGAATAGATAAGCGTCCGAGGTGATCACATCGGAGAGGGCATCCTGAAAGACGTCAAACAACACGATAGAGGTGTACCGATGATCGGAGCCGAAGTGTTCCATCAGGCGAACTCGACCGTCCATTCCATCTTGGCGACTTTTGCGAGCGTATTGTAAATGGAACAGTATCGCGTTGCAATCTCGAACGCCTTGGTGAATGCTTGTGGATCGGACGCTCCGGTTACGACGATCGTAATGTCGACGCTTTGCAACCATTTGGGAACTTCGTCCCTCTTGACCCCATGCGTGCGAAAACTGATGTGTTCGTATGAAAGATGCATTTTCGCTGCGATATCCTTGAACGTCATGAACAGGCAACCGCTCAAGGCGCCCAGCAGGTATTCATACGGACCGCTCGTGGCGGTGTATGCGTAGGCATCCCCGCCTGGAGTGCTGAACTGATAGTGATCAGGAACAAAATCCGCGCGAACTTCTCTTTCTGTACTCATGACTTAATCATAGCGGGTTTTCTTCAGGAAAGCTAGCGGGACTTCCCGACGGAAATCCCGCGGAAGCGGAAACGGATATTTCCGTCTTATTTCTCTTTTTCCGGAGGCATCCTGACTGCGATGTTGTCCATCGCAAGCTGGGCGTCATCGACCGGGGAAGGCGAGTCATCCATTGAGCAGACTCCTACGGTGTTCTTTGGGAACGCGATGACCTCATGTATGGAACTCTGCTCGCTGACGATCATCACCAGACGATCAATACCCGGTGCGATCCCCCCGTGCGGTGGAGGTCCGTACTTGAACGCGTCAAGCAGGAAACCGAACGCCGCCTGCGCTTTCTCATCGGGGTAGTTGCAGATACGGAAGATCCGCTTCTGCAATTCGATGTCGTGGATACGGATTGAACCGCTCGCGCACTCGTATCCGTTGCACACCAAGTCATACAGATCCCCGATGACCGCACCCGGATCCTTTTCCAAGGTCGGGATATATTCGGCCTGCGGCATGCTGAACATATGGTGCGCCGCCTCCCAATGACCTTCTTCTTCGTTATACTCGAACAACGGGAAATCGATAATCCAGCAAAATGCGAAAGTATGTGGCGGGATCAAATAGAGATCCTTGCCAAGTCTGGATCGGACGGCTCCCAGACTTGCACAGCATTTCTTCCAGTTTTCGTGGGCGATGAACAGAAGCAGATCTCCTTCCTTTGCATTGAACTTTTCGATGATTTCCTGCTCGAGTCCCGCGAGGTATTTGGAAATGCCGCCGGAAAGCGTACCGTTCGGACCGACTTTCGCCCATGCAAGTCCTTTTGCGCCGTACGTCTTGGCTGTCTCCTCCAAACTGTCGATGTATTTCCTCGTATACTCCTCGAGCGGTTTTTCCTTCGACCCGATCGTTGCTTTTTTCACCACTCGTTTCGGATTCGGCGCGCAAATTGCCTTTACATGACCTTTTGCGGCGAGAATACCCTTGAACACGCCGAAGTTCGTCCTTGCGGCGAACTCGTCCACATCCTGCATTTCCAAGCCGAAACGGAGATCCGGCTTGTCGCATCCGTACGTATTCATCGAGTCGTTCCATTTGATTCTTCTGAAATGTTCGGGCAGATCGTAATGGACGACTTCCTTGAATACATGGCCGAACAACTGTTCCATAAGAAGCAGGACGTCATCCCGTTTGACGAAACTCATTTCCACGTCCAATTGGGTGAATTCGAGTTGGCGATCTCCTCGGGCATCCTCGTCGCGGTAGCAACGCGCGATCTGAAAATACTTGTCCATTCCCCCGACCATCAGCAATTGCTTGTACAACTG